>CAZFKF010000705.1:0-3873 GCA_964518805.1 uncultured Planctomycetaceae bacterium
AGTATTGTGCAGCCGCTGATCGCTCCTTTGTATGACACGCGATCGGCGATCGAACTTCTGGCGCTGTTGATCGGCCGGGAGAAGACCGACTCGCGCGACCTGGTCCGCGAGTCGTTCCACCCGCTTGCCGGTTCGGGTTGGGAAGGCAAGTGGAATGTCGCCCTGGAAAGCGGGCTCGTTGTTGATTCCGCCTGGCCAAAGGTTACCCCCAAACTCGCCCGTCAGACTCCCCCGGCCGATCCCGGCCCGCTGCCCGACGTCGGCAAACCGGGCGAGAGGAACCTGGAGGTCGTCTTCTGTGCCGACGCCTCGGTCTACGACGGGCGGTTTGCCAATAACAGTTGGCTCCAGGAGATGCCCGATCCCATGACCAAGCTCACCTGGGACAATGGGGCCCTGGTTAGTCCGGCCACGGCGGCGGCGCTGGGATTGGAGCACGGCGCCCTTGCACAACTGACCTGCGGCGACCGGCACGTGACGGTCCCCATCTTCGTACAGCCCGGTCAGGCATTGGGGTCGATTACAGTTGCGTTGGGCTATGGGCGGACGGCTGCTGGCAAGGTGGGCGGGGATGCCCAACGCCGGATTCCATCGGTGGGGGTCAACGCTTATCCGCTTCGCACGAGCATCGCGATGGACGTGGTCGCGGGGGCCAAGCTTGAATCGACCGGCGCCAAGTACGCCCTGGCCACGACGCAGGATCACTTTGCGATCGACACCGTGGGCATGAAGTCGCGGGGCCAGCGGGTTGGCGAGCTGGTGCGCGAATTCACCGAGAAGGAGTATCACGAGAAGTCGAAGCAGGATCCGCACTTCGCTCGCCATGCCGAACACTTGCCCAAACTCGAATCGCTGTGGGAAGAGCACCCCTATGATGGCCGCCGCTGGGGCTTGACGATCGATCTGTCGAAGTGCATCGGGTGCGGGGCGTGCGTCATGGCGTGCCAGGCGGAGAACAACGTTCCCGTGGTGGGCAAGGAGCGGGTGCTCGAAGGCCGCGAGATGCACTGGATCCGCGTCGACCGCTACTACCGCGGCGAGGCGGACCACCCGCGGGTCGCGCAGCAGGTCGTTACCTGCCAGCATTGCGAGAACGCCCCCTGCGAGCAGGTCTGCCCCGTGGCCGCCACGTTGCACAGCAACGAGGGGCTCAACGAGATGGTCTACAACCGCTGCGTGGGCACGCGGTACTGCTCGAACAACTGCCCCTACAAAGTCCGCCGGTTCAACTTCTTCAACTATCGCAAGGACCTCGAAGCCCCGGACAACGAGGTTCTCAAGATGGTCTTCAATCCCGAGGTGACGATCCGCAGCCGCGGGGTGATGGAGAAGTGTACCTATTGCGTCCAGAGGATCCAGGCGGCCAAAATCGAGGCCAAGAACCGCCGCGAGCCGATCCGCGACGGCGCGATCCAGACCGCTTGCCAACAGGTCTGCCCCACGCAGGCCATCGTGTTTGGCGATCTGAACGCCACGGACGAAGAGGGCCGCCCGAGCCTGGTGGCTCGTTTGCGCCAGTCGGAGCGGGCCTATGAGATACTGGCCGAGTTGAACGTCAAACCGCGAACGAGTTACCTGGCGCGGATTCGCAACCCAAACCCCGAACTTGAGAAGACCGAGAGCGGGTAGCCGGTAGGTTGTGCGTCAGCATAACGGCCGGGCCGATGAGGTTATGCTGAAGCATAACCTACGAGACTGCTATGAGAGTACTCCCTCCTAGAGACCGGGAAGACAGCGCCCTGCGATGAGTTCCATAGCCTATCCAGCCTTTGACAACACGGGCAACGACCCTGCGGGCCGTGCGCCGTTGACTGCGCCGGGGCACGGCTTCGGGAGCATCACCGACGTGGTCGCCGGGGTGGTCGAACGTCCTCGTCCGCCGCGGGGTTGGTACGTGGCTCTGGCCTTCTCGTCGGCGTGGATGGGCGTTTTCTTCCTGCTGGTCGGCTACCTGGTTTCCACCGGGGTGGGCGTATGGGGAAACAACATCCCGGTCGCCTGGGCGTTCGACATCGTCAACTTCGTCTTTTGGATCGGCATCGGGCACGCCGGCACGCTGATTTCGGCCATTCTGTTCTTGTTCCGGCAGAAATGGCGCACGAGCATCAACCGCGCTGCCGAGGCCATGACGATCTTCGCCGTGATGTGCGCGGGCCTGTTTCCGGCGCTCCACGTGGGCCGGGTGTGGGTCGAGTATTGGCTCTTCCCGTATCCCAACCAGATGGCGCTCTGGCCCAACTTCCGCAGCCCGCTTCTGTGGGACGTGTTTGCGGTGAGCACGTACGCCACGGTCTCGCTGTTGTTCTGGTATATGGGCATGATCCCCGACCTGGCGACGTTCCGCGATCGGGCCACCAGCCGGATGCGCAAGTTTGCCTACGGGATTCTTGCACTCGGGTGGCGGGGGTCGGGCCGGCAGTGGCACCGTTACGAGCGGGCGTACCTGCTTCTGGCGGCGCTCTCCACGCCGCTGGTCCTCTCGGTCCACTCGGTCGTGAGCTGCGATTTCGCCGTGGCCCAGTTGCCCGGCTGGCACAACACGCTCTTCCCGCCCTACTTCGTGGCGGGAGCGATCTTCAGCGGATTCGCCATGGTGGTGACCCTGATGGTCCCGGCCCGGGCCTTCTTCGGGCTGAAGGACCTGATCACGATCCGCCACCTGGAGAACATGAACAAGTTCATCCTGGCCACCGGCTGCATGGTGGGCTACGCGTACGGGGTGGAGGTCTTTTGCGCGTGGTACAGCGGCAACACGTACGAGTGGTTCTCGACAGCCAACCGCGCCCTGGGGCCGTACAAGTGGTGTTACTGGATCATGGTGTTCTGCAACGTGGTGGCGCCGCAACTGTTTTGGATCAAGAAGTGGCGGACCTCGCCGTGGCGCATGGTGATCGTGGCCGTGCTGGTCAACGTGGGGATGTGGATGGAGCGGTTCGTGATCATCGTCATCTCCTTGAGCCGCGACTACCTGCCGTCGAGCTGGGGCTTCTATAGCCCGACCTGGGTCGATCTGTGCATGCTGGCAGGCAGTTTCGGGTTGTTCTTCACGCTGTTCCTCCTGTTTTGCCGCTACCTGCCGATGGTGGCCATGGCCGAGGTCAAAGGCGTGCTGCCCCAGGCACAAGGCGAGCATCATTCGCCGGGCTTGGCGGCGGCGAATGCAGATTCGAGACCAGGAGGAATCTGCCCTCGGGCCGGTGAGGTGGGGCAATGACTGCCATGAGCGAGAACCGACCGAACACCGAGAACGCCAAAGCGCCGCCGAAGGCGGCCGGACTGCTGGCCGAGTTTGCCACGCCCGCCGCGCTGGTCGCCGCCGCAGCCGGCGTGCGCGACGCGGGCTATCGCCGATGGGATACCCACAGTCCGTTCCCGGTGCATGGGATCGATCGGGCGATGGGCATCCGGCCGACGATCCTGCCGTGGCTAGTGCTCGGCGGCGGAATCACGGGGGCTGCGGTCGCGTTGCTCCTCCAGTGGTGGACGAACGCCGTCGACTATCCTTACTTGATCAGCGGAAAGCCGCTGTTCAGCCTTCCGGCCAACATCCCCGTCACGTTCGAGCTGATCGTCCTGTTCAGCGCGTTTGCCGCGTTCGGCGGAGTGATCGTGCTGAACCTGTTGCCGCAGTACTGGCACCCGGCGTTTTCGGTGAAGCGGTTCGTCCGCGTCACCTCGGACCGGTTCTTCATTTCCATCGACGCCGGCGATTCGAAGTTCAGCCTCGATGCGACGAGGGCCCTGCTCGAATCGCTGGGGGCTACGGCGGTCGACGTCTTCTACGCTCCCGCGTCGGCCGGGCGATTGCCTTCGACGTTGAAGTGGGCCCTGTTGTTCGCCGCGGCGCTGGCCGCGTTGCCGCCGTTGTGTATC
>CAZFKF010000706.1:0-3840 GCA_964518805.1 uncultured Planctomycetaceae bacterium
CCACATTTCAGGCAAACCACATGCCCGATTTTGGCGAACAGCAACCGGAGGTAATCGCTCGTTTCCGTGGCGGTTCCGACGGTCGAGCGGCTCGAACGCGTCGCGTTCTTGCTGGTGACGGCGATGGCGGGAGGGATGCCGTCGATGCGGTCGGCCTCGGGCCGCTCCAGCCGCTGCAAGAACTGCCGCGTGTAGGCCGAAAAGCTCTCGATGTAGCGGCGCTGTCCCTCGGCATAGAGCGTATCCAGCGCGAGGCTGCTCTTGCCGCTCCCGCTCAGCCCGCAGAGCACGATCAGTTTCCGGTGGGGGATGTCGAGATCGATCCCTTGGAGGTTGTGGACCTCGACTCCCCGCAGCGAAATCTGACTCACCGACCCCATAGCACTCCCCGTCTGCCTCCGGACGCAATGACGCAAACTACTATCATATCGCGTCCGGAGGGGCAGCGGCAAGAGTGCAAGAGAATCGCAGGCACACTCCGTGTGCCGTCCGCTGCGGGCTCTTGCCGCGGCGATTCGCTACGGCACACGGAGCGTGCCTGCTAGGTTATCGGACCGGTGGCTACAGCACTTTGGTCACACCGGGAACCGCGCAGGGGTAAATTCCATCGGGGCCGGGCTGGCTCTTGGGCTTCGCGTCCCAGGCCAGACGCTGCGGCGCCAGATCGAGGTTCGACTGGATGGCGTCGTCCCATTTGACCACCTGGCCCGAATAGGTCGCCATGCGCCCGAGGATGGCGGTCATCGTGCTCCGGATGGCCCAGTCGAGTTCGTTGTACGGCTGTCCGGCGGCCATCGCCGCGAAAAAGTCGTCCATTTCGAGTTGGTGACCGTCGGGCCCGCGTTCCCATCGCTTGGGAGCCTGGCCGTTGACGTGCAGGATGCTGTGGCCGTGGCCCTGGATTTCGGCGAAACCGTTGACGCCGTGGGCGTATTCCGAGAAGGCGTCCCAGCATCCGGGAATGTGGCGGGAGAAACTGAACAGCTTGGTGCCGTCGGCGTATTCGAACTCGACGCTGTGGTGGTCGAAGATCTCGCCGTACTCAGGACCGATGCGCACCTGGCGCCCGCCCATGCCGTTGGCCGCCACCGGGTGCTGATCCTTCATGAACCAGTTGGCCACGTCGATGTCGTGCACGTGCTGCTCGACGATGTGGTCGCCGCAAAGCCAGTTGAAATAGTACCAGTTGCGGACCTGGTGTTGCATCTCGGTCTGGTCGGACTTGCGAGGCATGACCCAGACGCCGCTGGAATTGAAGTAGATCCGCATGAACGAGATCTTGCCGATGGCCCCGTCGTGGATCCGCTTGATGATCTCCTTGTGTTTCACCTCGTGGCGCAGATGATGGCCGGTGGCCACCATCAGCCCCTTCTGTTTGGCTTCCTCGTTGGCGGCCATGACGCGCCGCACGCCGGGAGCGTCGGTGGCCAGCGGCTTCTCGGCGAAGATGTGCTTGCCGGCCTTCACCGCGGCCTCGATATGCCCCGGACGGAATCCCGGCGGCGTGCAGAGGAGCACGAGGTCGACATCGGATTGGATCGCCTTCTCGTAGCCGTCGAGGTCGACGAACTTCCGATCGTCGGGCACGTCGACCTTGCCGGGACACTGCGACTGAATGCCTTTCAGGCTGTTGTCGATACGGTCCTTGAACGCGTCGGCCATGGCCACCAGCTTGACATTGGCCTTCGTGCTCAAGGCATTGATCGCAGCTCCCGTGCCGCGGCCGCCGCAACCCACCAGGGCGATCTTCACCAGGTCGCTCCCTGCAGCGTGCGCGCTGCGGGCCACGCTCAATCCCGCGGCCGCTACCGCGCCGGCTCCCAAGACAGACTTCTTCATGTGCGAGACTCCCTCATCGGCTTGCATGGAACTCAGGCAGACTTCCGATGGCCCCGATTGTAACGCCCGGCGCACGGAGGGAGCAAGACTCGGGTCGATGCGCAGGGAAACCTGCTTGGGCGAGTCGTAGTGGAGGAAGGGAGCCTGGCTCACACTCTCGAAGGGCCGCCTTGGGCTGGCGCACACTCCGGCACCCGAAGTGCCGCCGGGAGCGACCCGGACGAGGCTGCAACCAGCCCAAAGCAGTTCCCAACTGTCTCGCGGTTGACGCACAATGCGACTATTCTCCCCGGCTCCCCTCTCCTCGACTCCCCTCCTTTCCCGCCCCCAACATCTGCCAGGCGTGATAGCTCGATCGGACGAAGGGGCCGCTGGCGACCTGGCGAAAGCCCATGCGCCGGGCAGCCTGCCCCAGGGCGTCGAATTCCTCGGGCGGTACCTGGCGTACGACGTCGAGACATCCTTCGGCCGGCCGAAGGTACTGACCGAGCGTCAGCATCTCGCAGCCGGCGTCCAGAAGATCGGCCAGCGTGTCGAGAAGTTCATCCGTGGTTTCCCCGAGCCCCAGCATCAAGCCGCTCTTGGTGCGCATGTTCGGACGAAGTTGCTTGACCCGGCGGAAGATCTCCAGGGTCCATCGGTAGTCGGCCTTGCGCCCGCGAACCTGCCGATACAGCCGCGGCACCGTCTCGGTATTGTGGTTGTAGACTTCGGGCTCCGCGGCAACGAGCCGGTCCACCGCTTCGGCATTCCCGCCAAAATCCGAAGGCAGCACCTCGACCGTAACGCCGCTCCTTGCCCGGACCGCGTCCACGGTTTGAACGAAGTGCTCCGCGCCGCCGTCGGGCAGGTCGTCCCGCGTGACCATCGTGATCACCACGTGGCGGAGCCCCAAGCGGGCCGCGGCCTCGGCCACGCGCCCAGGTTCGTCCGCGTCGACCGGACGCGTCTTGCCTTTGGCCACGCTGCAAAAGCCGCAACGCCGGGTGCAGACGTCGCCCAGAATCATGAACGTGGCGGTCTTGTTGGCATAGCACTCCATGCGGTTCGGACACTTCGCATGATCGCAGACGGTCGCCAGATTCAGTTCCTCGATCAAATGGGCCGTGCGATGCAAGCTCTGTCCCTTTGGGACGTTCCGCTTCAGCCATCGGGGCAAGTTCTGTGTCGGCGACGGCATGGTGATCGGCGTCTGGTGGTTGATGCGGTCTCACTGGACTGCGGTAGAGCACGGCACTCTCGCCGCGTGGGAGCGGGCACCGCCGGGCTGCCTCTATTTTAGCCGTATCGCGTCCGCCGACCACGACACCGCTTGAGGTCCACCGGTTCGAAGGGTAAAAGGGAAGCAGCGAACGCCACCGCACATCGTCCCGCGAAAAGCGTGCCGCGAACGTGATACGAACGCACGTCAGCCATAAGGAGTGGTATTACGTCCGCTAAATCGGGGAAGAAGCCTCCTGATAAGGAGCACGACAACGAGCGCCTCGTGTGCCAGAACCGCAAGGCCCATCACGAATATCTCGTGATGGAGGCCCTGGAGTGCGGACTTGCCCTTTTGGGGAGTGAGGTGAAGAGCCTCCGTTCGGGAAAGGTCTCGTTGGATGAGGCTTACGCTCGCGTGAAGGAAGGAGAAGTGTGGCTCATTGGTTGCGATATCCCGGAATATGCCCAAGCGAACCAGTTTAACCATCCTCCCAAGCGACCACGCAAGCTCCTCCTGCACCGTCGCGAAATCAAACGGTTTGCTGGCCGCGCTACCATGAAAGGGCTGACATTAGTACCTCTTAAGATGTACTTTAAGGCGGGGCGGGCAAAACTGCTCTTGGGCTTGTGCCGCGGCAAACAGCGACAGGACAAGCGCGAGGCGATGAAGAAGGCCGATGCCCGGCGCGAGATGCAGCGGGTTATGCGGCGACGCTAGTGGTCTGTCCTTTTCGACTTTACCAGTTGGGTGCCACGGTTGGCTTGCCCAGCAGTGCTGGAAGCACGGTTGGACAAGCC
>CAZFKF010000707.1:0-3836 GCA_964518805.1 uncultured Planctomycetaceae bacterium
CGAACTCAGGGTCTGCATGTACTTCGTCTTGCTCGACAGGAAGCTGAAAATGCCGCGGATCGCCGCCCCTGCAAATCCGGACAAGGCCAAGAGGAGAAGCCACGGCGAGAGAATGGCGGCGGTGAACATCTTCCATGCGGCGGTGGCCACCCCCCCCGCCACGGACGAGCCGATCTTCAGGTGATCGAACAACTTCATCCGGATGCGAACGAAGGGCAGAAGCATCTCCAGGTTCTCGGCCACCACGTCCTTGAAAAGCTTGAGGTAGACCGGCCCGTCAGGAGTCTTTGCCAACCGCACGAGCAACGCCACGCGAGAGAAGACGTGGGAAATCTGGATCGTCCGCCGCCACGGGAAAGCCCACAGGCGTACCGTCTGCGGCTCGTGTCTGACCCCGCGGAAAAATACCTGCAACTGGGCGTAATCGGTCAGGTTGGCCCTGACGATCAAGTTCGTCTGCGGCTGATACTCCGCGCAGGCGACGACCTGCTCCCGGGGCATCTCCACATAGTTCGCATCCACAAGCAACTGCCGGAACTGCCGGGTAAGTTCTTCCCTCTGAGCCGTTCGGTCTGCCGCGAGGTCGTCGAGCGGCAGGGTGTCGTTGTCGGAATCGAAGGGCTCGTACACCGCCTTCAGGCGTTCCAGTTTCTCATGAAACTCGAAGTGGAAACGAACCGCGATCATCTCGAACAGCTTGCCCAATTGCTGCCGCTCGTCGGCCGAAAGCCGCGGATCGCACAGCATGCGCCGCCGCAGCGACGCCAGCTTGATGGGAAGGAAACGCTCGCGGGTTTCGAGGAACTGCAGATGGTCTGCCACCGTGTCACCTCGCTGGGCTCGGGCGCTTTGATTATCGTCGATCTCCCCCCGACTGGGAAGAGGCGATCGCGAGAATTGGCCTTGGCCCTTTGCTAGGCCGTCAGGTCGAAGCAACCTCGTTCCAGCGAGCGCGGCGGCGGGAACGGCGCGGCGGCCGAGGGTGGCGAGTGGAGGTACTGTTCGACGTCGGGCTCGGCGTCGATCGTGTCCATCAGCGTCAGCACGATGAACAGCGCCAGACACCCCAGCGCCGCCACGAAGATCAGGGCGTTGAACGGATGGTCGTACCGCAAGTGCATGAAATAGAGCGCCACCAGCGACGCCTTGAGCGTGGCGATGGCCATGGCGGCCGCGAGATTCCATGGGCCCAGGTCCACCCAGGTCACCGCCACCGTGGCCGCCGTCAAGAGCAGCAACGCAACAAAGACGGCCAGCAGCACCCGCACCGGAAGAATATGAGCCATGGCCCTTGGGCCGGGCCCGTAGCCGGATGTACCCACATGGATGGCGGCCGATTCGTTCATGGCTAGTGAATCAGGTAGAGAAGCGGAAACAAGAAGATCCAGATCAAGTCGACCAGGTGCCAATACAGCGCAGTATAGTCGACCGGGTTGTAGTACGCGCTGGAAAAACGCCCTTTCACCGCCAGCATCAGCACCCACCCGATCACCCCCATTCCGGCAATCACGTGAACGCCGTGCAGGCCGGTCATGGTGAAGTAGATGCTGAAGAAGACGCCGACGTCGCGGGGTGGGTTGGCGGAGACGGCCGTGGCATGTCCCGGCGGCAGCGGGCCGGCATGTTCCATGGGAGCCGCCGCATGGCCTGGGTCGTACTTCCCCGCCCAAAGCAGGCCGTGCTCCCATTTCTGCCGGTATTCGACGTACTTCACGCCCAGGAACACCGCGGCGAGGGCGAGCGTGATGGCCAAGCAGGCAATCAGTCCGCGACGCTGGTCGCACTGGGCGCACCGCACGGCCCAGGCGATCGTGAGGCTGCTGGTGATCAGCACTGCGGTATTCAAAGCCCCCAGGTTCTTGTCGAGGAACTGGTGGGCGTAGATGAAGATCTCCGGATGGATCGTACGGTACACGGCGTACGCGCAGAACAACCCGCCGAAGAACAGCACCTCGGTAACGATGAACACCCACATGCCCAGCTTGCCGGCCTCAAACTGTTGGGTGGGGGTGTCGAAGTGGTGGGCCAGCGTCGACGGGTGGTCGGCCGCCGCGACGTGTGCCGGAATTGCCTCGGGTGACTTGCTCATGGGGGTTGGGCCAGATCGAATGCGCGGAATGCCCTACGTACCTTGTAGCGAGACCGTGTCGTCCAGCCTCACGAACCCGCGTCCTTCGCCGGCGTACGCCATCCCGGCGAAATCGTATGGATCGCCCACGGCCGGCGGCGTCGCGAAGTTATCGTGCGGCGGCGGCGAGGAGCACTGCCACTCCAGCGTGCCCCCGCCCCAGGGATTTGCCGGGGCCGGCTTCCCCCACCAGATCGAATGCAGCAAGTAGACCAGCACGATCACCAGGCCCACGCTCATCGTGAAGGCCCCGATCGTCGACACCAGGTGATAGGGGGCGAACTCGGGATGCAGATCCAGAAGGCCGCTGTAGTCGTAGTAGCGCCGCGGCATGCCGCGGCTGCCCAGCACGAACTGGGGAAAGAACGCCACGTTGAAGCCGACGAAGACGATCAGGCACGCCAACTGTCCCCAGCGATCGCTGAACATCCGGCCGGTCATCTTGGGCCACCAGTAATGCAAGCCCGCGAGGAACGCGATCATCGTGCCGCCGAACATCACGTAGTGAAAGTGGGCCACGACGAAGTAGGTGTCGGTTACGTGGACGTCGACCGAGAGCGTCCCCAAGAACAGCCCGGTCAGCCCGCCGATGCCGAAAAGGAAGATGAACGCCAGGGCATAGCACATGGGCGTGGCCAGGCCGATCGAGCCCTTGTACATCGTGGCCAGCCAGTTGAAGACCTTGATCGCCGAAGGGATCGAGACGCTGAAGGTCAGCGCGCTGAAGACCATCGCCGCCAGCGGCGTCATGCCGCTGACGAACATGTGATGGCCCCAGACCAGAAACCCCCACAGGGCGATCGCGATGCTGCTGAAAGCGATGAACCGATAGCCGAAAATGTGCTTCCGGCTGAATACCGACACGACTTCGCTGAGAATGCCCATCCCCGGCAGAATCATGATGTACACGGCGGGGTGCGAGTAGAACCAGAAGAAGTGCTGGAACAGGATCGGGTTGCCGCCGTACTTGGGATCGAAAATGCCCAGTCCCAGCGTGCGTTCCGCGGCCAGAAGCATCAGCGTAATGCCCAGCACCGGAGTGGCTAGGACCTGGATAATTGCCGTTGCGTACAGGCTCCAAACGAACAACGGCATCTTGAACCAGGTCATGCCTGGCGGCCGGAGCTTGTGGATCGTGACGATGAAGTTGATGCCGGTGAAGATCGAACTGAATCCCAGCACGAACGCCCCAACCAGGGCGGTGACGACTGCGCTGTCGGTGGCCGTGCTATACGGCGTGTAGAAGGTCCAGCCCGTGTCCAGTCCTCCCACGTGCAGCGTGACGATGAAGAAGATCGCGCCGAACAGCCAGAGGTAGAAACTGGCCAGGTTGAGCCGCGGGAAAGCCACATCCTTGGCCCCGAGCATGAGCGGCAGGACGAAATTGCCCAGCACCGCGGGGATTCCCGGGATGATGACCAGGAAGATCATCACCGCCCCGTGGAGCGTGAAGAGGTGGTTATAGAGGTTCTTGCCCTGGGCCGTGGCGATCGGCTGGGGAGCGGGCGACGTCGCCGTGGCGGGCGCACCGGCCTTCGGAGTCGCGACTTCCGCTTGGGAAGCCGAAGCTTCGGGAAAGCCCATGATCGTCGGTCCCGGCGTGGCCAACTCGGTGCGGATCACGAGCGCAAAGAGCCCGCCCAGCAGGAACGAGCCCAGGATCCCGACCAAGTACAGGATCCCGATCCGCTTGTGATCGAGGGTGAAC
>CAZFKF010000708.1:0-3830 GCA_964518805.1 uncultured Planctomycetaceae bacterium
CGGTTGGACAAGCCAACCGTGGCACCCGTAAACTCAATTTGGACAGACCACTAGCCGCGGGGCAGCACGCGGTACAGGTGCACGTCCCACGGGGCGAAATCGTCTTGGAATCGGCCGTCTACGGCCTCAATCGTTCGGCGCTCGCCGAGAACCTGCACCTTGGCGTCCGACCGTAGCGATTCGACCCGAAAGACGGCCTTGGCCGGCGTGGGCTCCGTGCGCACCGCGAAGAGGTAGATCGAACCGTCGTGGCGTTTCGCCATGGTGGCGATCGGCTGCCCGATCTTCAGCCGCACGCGCTGGGGATCGACCGCTGTGGGATTGGCCTCGACGGTGACGCGACCGGCAGCGGTGCTATGGATCACCTCGGCCAGGTCGCGCACCTGGCGATTGATCGCGCCTACGGCCTTGGCCATCTCCTCGTCGTCCAGAAGGCCGGCCTCGACGAACCGCGGCTGGAACTGGTGGCAGAAGTAGATCAGCCCTTGAGAGCCGTGCACGATCGACATCCAGACCTCGGCCTTGACCTGCTGCGGCGTGGGCTTGGTCCGGGCGTTGTCGATGTGCGTGCATTCGATGCAGTTCCATACCGGCTTGCGTCCCTCGGTCCATCGGCCCAGACGTTGGACCCCGTGGGCCACGTACCACAGCTTTCCGGCCACGGCCTGGGCTGTGTGCACCGCGGGATAGATGTCGAAGCTCACGATATCCGCGCCGCGGATGTAAGCCGGATAGTCTTCGGGATGATTGGTGCGCGTGCCGCGCCCGAACCAGCCGTCCCACGCCACGCCCTGGCCGAGATTGAGCATCACCGGGCGCGTGGCGTCGCCCCGCCGCAGTTTCTCATATTCCGCGACGATCTTCGCGGGAAGAATGGGCGGCCCGTAGCCTTGGCCGTTCGGCAGCGGTTGGGCGTTGTCGGGCTCGTCGCCGTGGAGCCAGCCGACGATCGTCTTTTCGTCGAGGTGGGCCAGGGCGTACGGATTCTGCTCGCAGAACACGGGCATCTTGTGCCGCTTCAACTCGGCGATCTGCCGGGCCGTCGGCCCCTGCCACAGGCCGACGTAGAGGTTGATCCCGATGGCCTGGTAGCGCGGGGCGTTCTTGGGATCCTGAAGCCAGACGGCGATCGGGAAGAAGCGGGCGTCCCGCGGGAGGCCGTTGGACCACGCCGCCCGGGCCCGCTCGCCTCGTTCATCTCCGTTTCCTTCGGCTGCCGCGCCCGCCGTGCTCAGAACGACGGCCGCGCATCCCAACCAACACCACAGAAGAGAACGACGAAGCGTCACGGACGGGCCTCCTTGACATCTATTCGGCCTGAGGAAAGCGAACTTCGAGCAATACCGGCTTCAGGCTCGGGAGCTCCAGCAGACCGGAGCACGGATCTCCGCTGACGAGATCCCTTCCCGAAACCGGCTTGCCCTGGACCAGAATGCGGCACGTCTGCGGCTGGCGAAGGTAGTTGCAGAGGTTCACGAGGATGCGGCCTTGCTGCCTCAGCGCGAGGAACTCCACACCCCAGGCAGGCTTGCCGTCCGCGGTCTGGATTTCGGCCGCCGGCACAAGCGACGCATGGGCCATCATGGGACGTAGCGCCTCGAAGGCTTCGCGCGAGGACTTGAGGGGCTTGGGCTCAGCGACTCCGCCGAGGTCCGCGCGTGCCTGGTGCCCGTACTCGTCTTGTTTGGGAAGGCGCCCCAGCACCACGCGGTTCGGGAACCTGGCGGCTCCCGCTGCCGACTCGCGCGGGAGCCGCGAGACGCCGGCCAGGACCAGGAGCTTGGTTTGGGAGAGTTGCGGCGGTAGGTTTCCCGTCTTTGCATAGTCGGCCAACTGCTGCTCGGTGATGAACCCGATCTTCACGCCGCAGAAGTTGAGGGCCTCGTAAGCCATGGCGAGTTGATCGAGATACTCCTGTCCGGCGACGAGCGAGGCCATGGACCAGAGCAGGGCCGCCCGGACCGGCATTCGCTGAAACGCGGTCACCTCGGGGGCCAGGCGCATCAGGTCGAGGCCCGAGCGGCCCATGGCCTCGACGCAGGCCGGGCGGTGCATGATGCTGCCGGTGAAATCGTGGTTCTCTTCGTAGGTCCGTTCCCAGACCCAGATGGTCGTGGCGCTTTGGCCGTGGATCGCCCCTTGCCAAAGGACGTTGGCGATATGGTTCGGCGGGACCCAATCTAGCAGGCGGTCGGGGATAAGGTGGTTCTCGGAATTGAACACCGGCTTGTCGGCCATGCTGCGCTGGAAGTCGTAGCCCGCGTTCTCCGTTTGCCATCCTGAAGCCCAAGGACCGTGGGCGTCGTGGAACTTCACGTCGTCGTTGCCGTTGAAGTCCGAGAGGGCGGCGAACCGCTCCGGGGCGACGCTCCACGGACCGGCTTCGTGCCGCATGAACGCCGGGTGCATCATAATCTTGGCGTGAATCGGCACGTCGGGAGCCATCTGCCGGATGATCCCCGCCATCCAGGCATGGAATTCGGCGAACGCCTCCTGGTTGAAGCGGACAAAATCGTACACGATCGGCTCGGGCCGGAATCCGGTCGGCGGT
The DNA here is from genome assembly GCA_964518805.1 of uncultured Planctomycetaceae bacterium. Lineage (GTDB taxonomy): Bacteria > Planctomycetota > Planctomycetia > Pirellulales > Thermoguttaceae > CALFBP01. Next base: position 2,552 of record CAZFKF010000708.1, read on the forward strand.
ATGGGCACGGCGTCGAAGGCCGCATATTGGGTTTCCCAGCGGGCGTTGAGGTTTTGGATGGTTCCGTGTTCGCGGGCCAGCCAGCGGCGCCATTTCTCGCGCACGAACCGGCTCTTCGCCCCTTGGGTGAAGATCGGCTCGTTCGACAGGCAGATGCTGTGCAACGCCGGGTGGTCGGCGATCCGCGGGATCGACACGCGGAGAAACCTCTCCAGGACGGCCCGGGCCTCGGGGGCATGGACGTCGTAGTGCAAGAATCCGCCTTCCGCATCGCGCAGGTGCGGCCACTTGTCCAAGGCCCAGCCCGGGAAGTAGTGCGGGCTTACGAGCAAATTGACCGCTACATTCGCCTTGGCTGCCCGGTCCAATACGTGCCGGAAGCCGTCGACCGCCGCCATGCTCACCTGATTCTCGCCCACCAGGACGCTGTGCGGGCCGAACTCGATCTGGATGACGTTGCAGCCGTAGCTGTTGAGCTTGTCGAGATCGTGGATGACCTGGCTGAACGCGCCCAGGCCGACCAGTTGCAGCGGCCGGCCGTTCTCCTGCCGGCCGTCCAGCCAACGTACGGTGCCGATCTGAGCCGGCCCATCAAGGCGATAGCTCGGGCGGCGGGCAGCGGTCTCGTATCGCGGCGCCGCCGGCAGGAACTCGCGATTCAGGGCCTGTCGGGCCATCGCGTCCATCTCGACCGCGGCGTCGTAGGCGCGCGCCAACTCGCCGCGGGCCACGTCCTCGCGGGCATAGCCCACGAAGTTCTCCAGGATGGTTAGCGCGACCACCAGATATGCCGGGTCTTGTCCCGAACGGCGGAGCGATTCGACGCGGGCCCGCACGGCGTCGCGCGACGACTCGACGCGATTGAGCCGGGCCTCGGTTTCCCGCGGTGTCACCAGGAAGCGGCGGAGCGAGGCTTCGGCCTTCGGAAGAGGAGACGAACCGTGCGGCGTTTCGCCGAGCCGCATGCGGCAGACGGCGTCTCCGCCGGGAAGCTCAGACGACGAGAAGCCGGCGGCGATCGCATAGGTGCCCGAGGGCAGCCTCTGGACGCGTTCGACCCGAACCGTCGGTTTGTCTTGCCCGCCCACGCAGACCTCGGCCACGATCGTCCGCTCGCCGAGATCCTTGGGGACGACCATCGTGGCCTTCAGCCATAGGCTCTTGGACGCAAACACGTAGCGACTGCGAGGAAGCCGGCTGGTGTTCCAAAGCGACGGGGCGCCGGACTTCGGCGACAGAACGAGCGTCTCCGGCGGCTCCAGGTGCAGCGTCGGCCCGT
>CAZFKF010000709.1:0-3830 GCA_964518805.1 uncultured Planctomycetaceae bacterium
ACCGAAGTCAACCCAGACGGAGGACTCCATTCCACCCTTTGGTCCACGGCGCAGTGCCTCTCAACCCCCTTGCGCCCATCTCAGTCCGCGGACTGTACCGCCCCTAGCCATTCCGGGCAAGCTCAGTTCCCGCATGGTATAGTTATTCAGAATGGGTCGATACCAAACGAAGATGGTATCCGGCGGCGATCAGAACCACTCTGTCGGTGGGGTCGGTTGCAGGTCAAGTGGCCCCTTTCATGGATTCTTGGCAAACGCCGTCCAAGTCCTGCGTTTGCTCACGAAGCACGGCCGAGGACCGGGTCAAGCGAGCCATTGCCGAGAACGAGACGACCTGTTGGGCCGCGACGAGAAGGCGTTCGCCGCGCGGTTGGCCGCCCATGACGGCTGATTCGGGTGCGCCCGTGTCGCCGAGCCGATCACTTCTTTGGGCCGCCGGCCTTTCGCGGAACCCGCTTCTGCTCGAGCAGCCATTTGTACAGTTCCGGATCGTTGTAGGCTTCGGTCCACGAGTCGTGCCCTGCTTCGGGATACACGGTGAACTTGACGTTGGCGTTCGCTTTCTTCAGGGCCTCGACCATGCGCTCGGATGCGGCAAGCGGCACCACCGGGTCTTTTGCTCCGTGAAAGACCCAAATCGCCGCGTGGGAGAGCCTCCGCGCCGTGTTCGGATCGCCGCCGCCGCAGATCGGAACCAGGGCGGCAAACCGGTTGGGAGACGACGCAGCCAGGGCCCAGGTGCCGAACCCTCCCATGCTTAGCCCGGTCACGTAGATCCGGTCCTTGTCGACCTTGTACTTCTCCACCATTTCGTCCAGAAGCGCCGTGAGGTCCTCGGACTTCCACCAACGGTCGCTCGGGCATTGGGGCGAGACGACGATGAAGGGATACTCCTTCCCCGCGGCAATCAGCTTCGGAGGCCCATGCAGCTTCACACGATTCAGATCCTCGCCCCGCTCGCCGGCTCCGTGAAGGAAAAGCATCAGGGGCCACGAGTCCTTCTGGGCGTAGTCCTTGGGCAGGTACAGCAGATAGTCCATCGTGACCCTGATGGTCCGATCCAACTTTTGCGGCTCCTGCTTTCCCGGCTCGGCCTTCTGGACTTCAGCAGCCCAGCAGTGAGCAGTCTGAGCGACAACGGCGAGGCCCAAGGCCGCGCCAACGGCAAAACATGTCCAACGTCTCATGTTCGTCTCCTGGAGTCGGGTGCGGTTTGAGAACGAAAAGCCGATTCCCACAAGCAGCCCGCCTGCGATGCCGCGAGCGTGCCCGACAAGGCAATGTATCAGAACGCGTACGATGTTTCCAGCAAGGCCCAGCGCAGGCGAGGTCCGGGAAAGAACACGGCGCGAGGTTCTGGCCAGCTCATCTGCGGTTGGATACACTGGCGACACACGCATTCCCCGAGCGGCGCGCCGATGTTGCGGTGCGCCACTTCCATTGTGGAGACCCATGCACCAATGATTCGCCACGCCCCTTTCTGCCTTGTGGTACTGTTGGCCGCCTCTCTCGTTTCGATGGCCTCGGCGGCCCCCCCGCGTCTGTCGGACGGCGGGAAGACCCGCTATACGATCGTCGTCGATCCGGAGGCCACGGCGGCCGAGAAACACGCCGCCGCCGAACTTGCGGCATTTCTCAAACAGGTGACCGGCGCGGACTTCCCAGTCAAGGCAACGGCCGAGCCGCCCGCCGGGCCGCTGCTGCTGGTCGGGCCGGGACGGGCGGCACGCCGTATAGCCCCCGACTTGAAGTTGGAGGGCCTCAAGCCCGACGGGATCGTCATCGAGACGGTGGGCGAGAGCCTGCTCTTCGTCGGCGACCGGCCCCGCGGCACGCTGTACGCGGTCTATTCGTTCCTCGAAGACGTCGTCGGGTGCCATTGGTGGTCCTCGAAGGTCAGCACGATCCCCAAACGTCCGAGCCTCACGGTCCCCGAGCAGCACGCGCGCTACGTCCCGCCGCTGGAGTACCGGGAGTCGTTCTGGATGGACGCCTTTGACGGCGACTGGGCAGCGCGCAACAAGTCCAACGGCAATTCCGAGCGTCTGGAGGCCAAGCATGGCGGCAAGGTCCGCTATGGCGGGCCCTTCTTCGTTCACACGTTTGCCGCGATGGTCCCGCCGGAGACGTATTTCAAGGAACATCCAGAGTACTTCGCCGAGGTCAATGGCCAGCGCCTCGACGGCTACGCGCAGGTGTGCGTCACCAACGAGGCCGTCAAGAAGCTCATCACCGCCAAGGTGTTGGCATATCTTCGCGAGGACCCCACGGCGGAGATCATCTCGGTCTCGCAGAACGATTGCGACAACCACTGCCTGTGCGCCAACTGCAAGAAGCTGGAAGACGAGGAGGGATCGCCGGCCGGCCCCCTGTTGCACCTGGTCAACGATGTCGCCGCCGAAGTCGGCAAGCGGTACCCGCACGTGGCGATCGACACCCTCGCCTACCAATACACGCGCAAACCTCCGCGGCACGTCAAGCCTTTGCCCAATGTCATCGTTCGGCTGTGCAGCATTGAGTGCGACTTCGCCCATCCGCTGACCGCTCCCAGCAACCAGAAGTTCGCCGACGACATCCGCGGCTGGTCGAAGCTCTGCCGCCGCCTCTACATCTGGGACTACACGACCAACTTCGGCCACTACATTCAGCCGCATCCCAACCTGCGGGTCTTGGGAGAGAACATCCGCTTCTTCGTAGACCACGGAGCGCGGGGAATCTTCGAGCAAGGCGGATACACGTCGCTGGGGGCGGAATTCGCCGAACTGAAGGCCTGGGTCCTGGCCAAACTGCTGTGGAACCCGCGGCTCGACGACCAGGCGCTGGTTCGCCAGTTCGTCGACGGGTATTACGGGGCCGCCGCGGCGCCGATGTTGGAGTACATCCGGTTGACTCACGACGAGGCCGAAGCCAAGAAGACCTACCTCACCTGCGGAAGTCCGCCGACGGCCGAGTTCCTGAACATGGCCATGCTGGCAAAGGCCGACAAACTGATGGACCAGGCCGAAGCGGCCGTAAAGGACGATCCGGCCGTGTTGCAGAGGGTCCAAGTGGCCCGCCTGCCCCTGCGCTACGTCTGGGCCATGCGTTGGTACGAGTTCCAGGACCAGGCGGCCCAGGGCAAGCTCTCCTGGCCCGGACCGGCCGACTACGTGCAGAATTGCCGCACGTTCCTCGATGTCGCCAAGGCGGCCGGGGTGACGATGATCTCCGAGGGCGGTCCGTTGGCGGGCTTCGAGCGCCGCACGATCGGCATGGGCCGCACCAACTCGCCTCCGCCGCCCGGCTGCGAGAGTCTCCCTCGCGACCAGTGGATCGACCTCCAGGACGCCGCGTTCAATCTCGCTGCGGAAGGTACCTGGGCGACGATCGAAAAGGACGAGTCGGCTTCGGACAAGACGGCCGCCAGAATGCCGGGCAACCATTATGAATGGGCGGTGCAGCAGCCGCTGCTGGGCAAGCCCTTGGCCGCCGACGCGACCTATGACGTGTACGCCTCGATCCGGGTCGAAAAGTCGGGCAACGCGGGCTCGGCCTTCACCGCCGGCATCTACGATACCAAGAACCGCGTGGGACTCGGGCAGGTCAGCGCCGCGTGTGCCGAGATTGCGGACGCCCAGTACCACGTCTTCAAGCTCGGTACCGCAAAGCTCCACGGCGACGTATACCTTTGGGCCGCGCCGACGAAGAATCCGGACAACGTGAAATACGTTTGGGTCGACCGCTTCTGGCTGGTGAAGAAGAAGTAGCACCTCGCGTCATGCTTGTGATTGATTTTTCGCGAGGAAGAAGCGTAGCCTGTAGGGTGGGACAAACGAAGTGCAGTCCCACCA
>CAZFKF010000710.1:0-3828 GCA_964518805.1 uncultured Planctomycetaceae bacterium
CACGGCGGTCTTGGTATCAGGCATCGAGCAGGTTCCGGTCATGGCGTCCATTATAGCAGGAATCTCGCAGGTGCCCCCGCCTTCGCCAAGCGGTTGCCGGCCTGATCGACCATCCGGTTCATCGTCAGCGGTCACGGCGTAACTGCATGTCCGGCAAGTAGTTCCACGGCACCGACCGGCATGGATTCCCGGCCGCCTCGCGGATTTGTGGAACACATTTGACTTCTACCGCAGAGGAGCGATCATGTGGCTTCTTTGAGGGGTGGCCGACCTGGGGCCGGCTGCCACCGACCGCACCGACCAACGCCCGACAAGGGGCCCTTCCAATGCCCGAGCTATCGCCACTTGATCCGCAGTCCGACGATCAAAAGCTGCTGGCCCAAGTCACCGACTACTACCACCGCACGCTCAAGGAAACCACCGAGGGCCTCGACTATCTGCGCAGCCGTGGCGTCACCGTGGCCGAGGCCATCGACCGGTTCAGGATCGGCTACGCGAACCGCACCTTGGGCCTCAAGCTGCCGTCGATGTATTCCAACTTGGGCAAGGCAACCCGTGACCGGCTGCAACAACTCGGTCTGTTCCGAAGCACCGGGCACGAACACATGAACGGCTGTGTCGTGTTCCCGATTCCTGCCGCCGATGGCAGCAGCCAGATCGTCGGCATCTACGGCCGCAAGACGAGGAACGATCTCCGCAAGGGCACGCCGGTCCACATGCACCTGTCGGACCAGCCGCGCGGCGTGTGGAACGTTGAGGAGTTCCGGGCCGGGGGCGAGATCATCGTCTGTCCCGGCCTTTGGGACGCCTTGACCTTCTGGAACGCGGGCTACCGCAACGTCACTTGCACCTTCGGTCCCGATGCGCTGACCGACGACCACATGGCTGCCTTCCGCGAGTTCAACATCCTCCGGGCGCTGGTCGTGTCGGAGTCGATCGCGCCGAAGCTGCTGGCCGCTGGAATCGACTGCTACCACATCAACCTGCCGCCGGGCATCGACGTGAACGCCTACGCTATGCAATCGGACGATCCAGCGAAGGCCCTGGGCGCGATCATCCGCCGGGCAGCATGGCTGGGCAAGGGACAGCCGGCCGCGCCGGCAATCGTGCCAGTTGTAGAAATGCCCCAGCCAGCCGCCGCGCCAAGCGGGGAAACTCCCCAGTTGGCTGCGCCCGTTGAAATCGAACCGACTGGGCCGGGCATGGAAGACGATCTCGACGAGCCGGACAACGAGCTTGACGATGATCTGGCCGACGATGATCTTGACGACGAGGGATGGGAGGAATTGGAAGAGGAAGCCGACGCGCTCGACGACGATGAAGAGGCTGACGAACCGCCCTCACCCCCGGCCCCTCTCCCGCACGCGGGCGAGGGGAGACTTGATGCCGCGCACGTCCCGCCGGCCGCCGCCCCGCCGCCAATGTTTCGCATCGTGCCGGATGAATCAAATCCCGATGCGCTTGCCGCGCCGCCGGCATTGCCGCCCGTATCCGGCCCGATCCTCTCGGCCTCGCCCTTGCCGCCTGCCCCGCCAGAGATCGAGGCCGAAGTCAGCGGCGATGAAGTCACGATGCAGTTGGGGCACCGGCGCTATCGGATTCGGGGCCTGTCGAAGAACCTGGCTTTCGACCAGATGAAGGTCAACATCCTGGCGACGACCGACAAGGGGATGTTCGTCGATACGCTGGACATCTACGTTGCCCGCCACCGCCGGCAGTTCGTCAGCCAGGCCGCAACCGAGTTGGGCGTTGAGGAAGAGACTGTCAAGAAGGACTTGGGGCGCGTGCTCTTGAAGCTGGAAGAGTTACAGGACCAGCAGATTACCCAGATGATGGAGCCGAACGAACCGCCGCCCGTGATGACGGTCGAACAGAAAGACGAGGCGTTGGGACTGCTCCGCGATCCGAAGCTGTTGGAACGGATCGTGGCCGACTTCGACGTGGTGGGCGAGACGACCAACAAGCTGGTGGGCTATCTGGCGGCGATCAGCCGCAAGCTGGATCAGCCCTTAGCAATCATCATCCAGTCTTCGTCGGCGGCCGGCAAAACCTCGCTTATGGAAGCGATCCTCTCGTTCGTGCCGCCCGAGGATCAGGTCAAGTATTCCGCCATGACCGGCCAGTCGCTCTTCTACATGGGCGAAACCGACTTGAAGCACAAGATTCTTGCCATCGTCGAAGAAGAGGGCGCGGAGAGGGCGACCTACGCCTTGAAGTTGCTGCAAAGCGAGGGGGCGTTGACCATCGCCAGCACAGGCAAGGATTCGAGCACCGGCCGCATGACCACGCAAGAGTATCGGGTCGAAGGTCCGGTGATGATCTTCCTGACGACCACGGCCATCAAGATCGACGAGGAGCTATTGAACCGCTGCCTGGTGCTGACGGTCGATGAAAACCGCGAGCAGACAAGGGCCATCCATCAATTCCAGCGGCGCAAGCAAACGCTGGCCGGGCTGTTGGCCGATCAGGTCCGGCAGGACACGCTCATGCTTCACCGCAACGCCCAGCGATTGTTGCGGCCGTTGCTGGTCGCCAACCCCTACGCCGAATCGTTGACGTTCCTGGACGACAAGACCCGCACGCGGCGGGACCACCAGAAATACTTGACGTTGATTCGCGCTGTCGCCTTGCTCCATCAGTACCAGCGGCCGATCAGGACCACGGTGCATCACGACCGGGCCATCGAGTACATCGAAGTCACGTTGGAAGACATCGCCGTGGCGAACCGGCTGGCTTGCGAAGTGCTGGGGCGATCCGTGGACGAACTGCCGCCGCAGACCCGCCGGCTGCTGAACCAGGTGGACGAAATGGTCACAGCCGACTGCCGGCGGAAGGGCCTCGACCGGGCCGACTACCGATTCAGCCGGCGCGACATCCGCGAGTACACCAACTGGGGCAATACCCAACTCAAGGTCCACCTGAAACGCCTACAAGACTTGGAGTACCTGTTGGTCCACCGTGGCGGCCGTGGGCAGTCGTTCGTCTACGAATTGATGTTTGAGCCGTCGCCCGACACCCAGGAGAGGTTCCTTGCCCGTCTGATCGACGTGGAGCAGTTGCGGCAGCGGTACGACGAAGCCGGTCGGGGCAACAATGGGCAGAAGTCGGGGGGAGGTCGGGGCCAAGTCGGCGTCAAGTCGGGCAGAAGTCGGCCCCGGAAATCCGCCGCAAGCCCCAATGGCGAAAGCACTACCCCGGCCTCGGGCGCAGAAGTGCATCAGAACGCGAATCTGGAAACCGTTTCCGTCATGTCATAGTCGTACCTGGTCCCCATCCCCAACAAGCATAGGAGAACCAATCCATGCCACGCAAAGCAGAACCGATCATCGGCAACCCCAACGACCCCCAGGGCATGATTGCCATGCTGGAACAGTACCTTGAATGGAGGCAGATCAAGAACTATGCAGAGCGGACCATCCACCTGCACCGCGCCTACCTCCGCTACTTCATCAACTGGTGCGCCGTGCGCGGCGTGACCCGGCCGTCCGAGGTCACGAAGCCGATCATCGAGCGTTACCAGCGCTATATGTTCCACTACCGCAAGGTGGACGGCGATCCGTTGAGTTTCATCAGCCAAGCCGGGCGGGTGGTGCCCATCCGTGGCTGGTTCCGCTGGATGGTCCGCCACAATTTGCTGCTCTACAACCCGGCGGCCGACATCGAAATGCCGAGGCTGGGGCACCGGCTGCCGAAGTTCGTGCTCTCGCCCAGCGAGGCCGATCAGGTCATTAACCAGGCCAACATCCTCAATCCGTGCGGTCTACGGGACCGGTCTGGGGAGGTGAAAACTGATCTAGTCGCGTTTGGCGATTTTTGTTCCATTGCTGT
>CAZFKF010000711.1:0-3825 GCA_964518805.1 uncultured Planctomycetaceae bacterium
GGTTGAGAAGCATGATCGCTACGCCACATACAAGCTGTCCCTGGCTCTTCTCGCCGCCACAAAGCTGGGCGAGCGGCCCCCAGCACATGAGGCGATTCTCGAACGCTTGTTGGCACAGCAGGCCAAGGACGGAGGCTGGATCACCGACTACGACCTCAAGGAACAACCAGTGGGACTGACGAACGTGGAGACGACCTCGATGGCGGTGTTGGCCCTTGATGCTGTCACGAAATAGCCGCCGGGGATTGTTGGTGGGAGGCAGACGGGAGGTATTATTGGTTCGCTCGGAGGCAGTTTTTCGTGAAGCCTAACCTCATTGTCTTCTTGCTGTTCCTCGGCCTGCCGCTCCTGCTGGCCGAGGAAACCCGTGCAGATGACTGGCCGCAGTGGCGGGGGCCAAACCGGGATGGTGCGTGGAGAGAGACCGGCATTCTGGAGTCTTTTCCTCCGGGCGGGTTGAAGGTTCTCTGGCGTGCGCCGGTCGGGCCGGGGTTCTCCAGCCCTGTCGTGGCGCAGGGCCGGGCCTACCTCATTCACTCCGAACTGACACCTCCCAAAGCCAAGGAGCGTGTCCAGTGCTTCGATGTGGCGAGCGGCCAAGTGCTTTGGACCTATGCCTACGATGTCAACTATCCCGATTGGGCATTCACGCCTGAGCCAGGGATGGGGCCAGCGGCGACACCCATGGTCTGCGACAAGAGGCTGTACACGCTGGGAGACAAGAGTGACCTGATCTGCTTCGACGCTCTCACGGGTGAAGCCCTCTGGCGAAGGAATCTCGAAACGGAGTACGGGGTCGAGCAGTTCTGTTTCAACGCCTCACCATTGATGGAAGGCCGTCTCTTGATCCTCTGCATCGGCAGCTACGGCGGTGGATCGCCGTCCTGCGTGCTGGCCCTCGATAAGGACTCCGGCAAGGAGGTATGGAGAACTCCCACGGAGGGCCTGACGAATAGCTCGCCCATCGCCATCACGGCCGGAGGTAAACGGCAGGTGATCGTCTGGACGCAGAAGTCGGTGATGTCGTTGGACCCGATGACGGGCAAGACCTATTGGGAGGAGCGGACGAACACGATGGCCCAGAATGCTGTGGCCACGCCCGTTTCCGATAAGGATCTGCTGCTGGTCAGTGGCCTTATGTTGAAACTGGATGCCGACAAACCTGCTGCGTCAGTCTTGTGGCCGGAAACCAAAGCGTCTTCCCGAAGAGTCCTGAGCAACACTTCGACCCCGATCATCTTGGGCGACCACGTGTTCTCGGCCAAGCTGTCGGGAGGATTCGTGTGCCTGGAGGCCAGCACTGGAAGGGAAGTCTGGCAGACCGACAAGGTGACGGAACGGAGGAATGGAACGAGCGCCCACATGACTCCTCATGGCGATGCCGTGTTCATCTTCACGGACACAGGAGATCTGATCCGAGCACGACTCACTTCCGACGGCTGCCAGGAGATCAGCCGCATCCATCTGATCGAGCCGACCTGTCCTTATGCGGGCAGGAAGGTGGTGTGGCCACCGCCCGCTTATGCAAACCGCCATGTGTTCGTCCGCAACGACAAGGAACTCATCTGTGTCTCATTGGCGGCGCAACCGTAACGAGGGACCATCATGTATCGTTTACTGGCGTTGCTTTTCGTCGCCATCATCCTCACTGACCGCCCGGCATCCGCCCAAGACCACATCTACTGGGGCGACATGCACGGCCACACGGCCATCTCCGATGGCAAGGGAAGCCTCGACGACTACTTCACCCACGCCCGAGACGTGGCGAAGCTCGATTTTGTTGTGGTGAGCGACCATGACTTCGGCAACGCAGCGCCGTGGAAGATGCCCAAGGAGACGTGGACGCTGACCCAGGACAAGGCCGACCAATACACGGTCAACGGCAAGTTCGTCGCCATCGCCGGGTACGAATGGACCTCGCAGCCCAAATATTGGACGCCCGAGGATCCGCTCTTCCAGGGACCGGTGAAATACTACAACCACAAGAACGTCTATTTCCCGTCGAGGGTGGATTACCTGTTCAGCGCCAAGGACGCTGCCTACAACATCTCCAACCTGCTGGCCGAGGCGGTGTTGAAACACGGCGGGCTAATCCACAACAATCATCCCACTGCGGACACTGAGGGACGGGATCAGTTCGACTACGCCCCTCGCTACTCCTCGGTCATCGTGAACACGGAGATCTGGCCGGACACGATGCAGTACAAGGGGAAGACGTACACGGGAAACACCGAGAGAACCCTGCGGGAGTTCCTCAACAAGGGAGGAAAGACTGGCTTCGTCGGCAGCACGGATACCCACGAAGGCAAGCCCGCCGCCAAGACGGCGGTGCTGGCGACGGAATTGACTCGCCCGGCTATCTTCGACGCACTCCGGCACCGCCGCAACTACGCCGTGTTCAACGCCCGGATCGTGTTGGACTTCAAGATCGACGGCCACTTCATGGGTGAAGAGATTGAGATCGAAGGCAAGCCCCGGATCGTCGCTGAGGTGAAAGGCACGGACAAGATCAAGGAAGTGGTGATTGTCCGGGACGGTGCCATCATCCACACTCTGAATCCGGGAATTCGGGAAGCCCGCTTGGATTTCGTGGACGAGTCGCTTCCGGGAAACAGCTACTACTACCTGCGAGTCATCCAGGCCGACAAGGACGAGCACGGCAACCGATCCCATGCTTGGTCGAGCCCGATCTGGGTGAAGAAGAAGTAATGGAGGCCATCAAGATGTTTCGTTCATGCCGGTACGCTCCGCTCATGCTGGTTCTTTTCGGCGTTACCACAAGCCGAGTAGCACTCGGCGACATGCCGTGGGTTCGAGTTGCCGACGACAAGCACGGCTTCGTTCTGTCCGATTCTGCGAAGCCGTTTGTGCCTTGGGGCTTCAACTACGATCATGACGAAGACGGTCGCCTGCTGGAGGACTACTGGGACAAGGAATGGCCCAAGGTCGAGGAAGACTTCCGGGAGATGAAGCAGCTTGGGGCGAACGTGGCCCGAATCCATCTCCAGACCGCCAAGTTCATGACTGGCCTGGAGACGACAAACGAGGCGAACCTGGAGCGTCTGGGCCTGTTGGTGTCCTTGGCCGAGAAGACCGGCATCTACCTCGACATCACCGGCCTTGCCTGCTACCGCAAGAAGGACGTGCCCAAGTGGTACGATGATCTCGACGAAGAGCAGCGATGGGCTGTGCAGTGTCGTTTCTGGGAGGCAGTAGCCGGACGATGCGTCAAGAGCCCTGCCATCTTCTGCTACGACCTGATGAACGAGCCGGTCGTGCCCGGAGGGAAGAGGAACCCTGGCGACTGGCTCGGGCCATCCTTCCTGGGAAGCGACTCCGGTTACTTCGTACAGTGCATCTCTCTGGACCAGAAGGATCGTCCCCGACCTGCCATTGCCCGCCAGTGGTGCCACCAATTGGTGACGGCGATTCGCAAGCAGGACCAGCGTCATCTGGTCACGGTCGGGCTGGTTCCCTGGAGCCTGGATCGGCCGGGTCTGACTTCGGGTTTCCTGCCCAAGGAGATCGCCCCCGAACTGGATTTTATCGCCGTCCACCTTTACCCCGAGAAGGACAAGATCAAGGAGGAGTTGGAAACGCTGGCAGGCTTCGCCGTGGGCAAGCCGGTGATCATTGAGGAGATGTTCCCGCTGAACTGCCCACTGCCGGAGTTCGAGCGGTTCCTTGACGAATCGAAGAAGACGGCCTCCGGTTGGATTGGGTTCTACTGGGGCAAGACCCCGGAGGAATGCCGCAAATCGAACACGATCCAGCGTACTTTCCGCGTTTCTGAGCGTGGATTTCTTTGAATTGCCTGCGTCCTGA
>CAZFKF010000712.1:0-3823 GCA_964518805.1 uncultured Planctomycetaceae bacterium
CCGCCAACGGCGACAACGCCACGACCCGCCCCGAGTGGACCGAGGGCGCGGCCTCCGGCCAGTCGATTACCAACGCCAGCCCGGTGGTCTTCAATATCACCGGCAGCGGCACGGTCAAGGGCCTCTTTCTGGTCGGCGGTGCCGCCGGTGCTCAGACCAAGGGCGACAATGCGGCGGCCGGCGCGATCCTCTGGGCCACGGCCCTGTTCGGCACGGGCGACGTGGCCGTCAACGCCGACGACCAGTTGAAGGTGACGTACACCGTCTCGGCGTAAGCGTACTCCCTCGCCACAGGTCGGGCGGGGCCTTCGCAAGAAGCCCCGCTCGGCCTTTCTTCCGCCTTTTCTCGGTGAGCAATCACGATGGCCTACGAACGATTTGCCAATGGCGGCCTTTCCTCGCTTTCCGCGGGGATCGACGACGCCGTGACGAGCCTGACCGTGAAGTCGGCCGTTGGATTCCCGACTGGCGGCAACTTCCGCATTGTCATTGACAGCGAGATCATGCTGGTGACGGACGTGCAGGGCACCGTCTTTACGGTCATGCGGTCGCAGGAGGGAACCTCAGCGGTTGCCCATGACTCCGACGTGGCCGTGTTCCACGTCCTCACAGCCGGCAGCCTGGCCCAACGGGACATCGAACAATTCGCTACTGGTGCGATCGCCGACCGCGATGCAGCGGGGCAGGCAGGGCGGCTCTATCTGCCCACCGAGGGCTTTGTCGGCCAGGACAACGGCCTGCAATGGGACATGATGCCCTACCATCGCTTCACGCCGCCGGCCAGCGCCGACTTTACCTGGGTCAACCAGGGAACTTCCACGGTCGCCGATACGAAGGGCGTGATGGTCCTTTCACCGGCCGGCGTGGCGTCCGGCGAAAATGTGCGTGCCCTCGTGAAGGCCGCACCGCCGACGCCCTATGAAATCACGGTCGCCATGCTGGCCCTGTCGCCCCCGTACACGACGGCCACCGGGATGGCACAGTACGGTGTCTGCTGGCGTGAAAGCGGCTCCGGCAAGCTGCTGCTCTATGGTCCGGGTATGACGAGCTACCCGACGACCTTCTGCTACACCCAGATGACGAATCCCACGACGATCTCGACGAACGTGCTGCAAGCCACGATGCCGTCGATGGGAATCATCTGGCTTCGCTTCGCGGACAATGGAACGAACCGGACAGTGAAAATCTCGATGGACGGCTTCAATTGGGAGCCGGTCGCCGCAGCACAGGGCCGCACCGTCTTTCTGACCGCCGATCAAGTCGGGGTCTTCGCCAACAGCTACAAGACTGGCAACGTCCTGCCCCGCATCATTTCCTTCCTGCATTGGAGGCAGAGCTAATGGCCGAGAAATTCAAGAACCTGGCGAGCACGACGCTTACCGAAGACCTCGACAACGCAGAGACGGAAGTGGACGTGGCCAGCGCGATGGGCTTCATCGGCGGCAACTTTCGTATCCTCGTGGATCGCGAGATTATGAAGGTAACGGGCGTGAGCGGCACGACCCTCACGGTCGTGCGCGGCCAGGAGGGCACCGCCGCCACGACGCATAGCAACGGCGCGACCGTGAAACACGTTCTCACGGCCGGCGCGCTCGACGCCCACGATCAAGACGATCTGGCCGCCTACGATACCCTTGCCAGCCGGCCGGTAGCCGGCACGCCAGGCCGCATCTTCCTGCCTACCGATGGCCTCTTCCTTGAACGCGACAACGGTTCGATCTGGGAGAAGTTCGGCCCGATCTGGCCCATGACGCCACCCTTGGCGTCGGACTTCCCGATCTGGGTGAACCAAGGGACCGCCACCTTCATGGACAATAAGGGTGCGCCGATCCTCGTCGCGCCTGCCGTGAGCAACTCGAACTACCGCGCCCGAGTCAAGGACTATCCCGCCGGATCATTTACCGTGGAGATGGCGTTCACGGTCAACGCCTACGTGACCAGCAGCCCCTACGCTGGGCTGGTGATTCGTGATTCAATCAGCATGAAGTTCGTCACGCTCAGCGTCTCAGGCTCGCAAGGCGATATACAGGTCAACGCCTACAACTGGAACAGTCCTACCTCGTCCAGCGGTAGTGTCACGGGTGCCGCACAGTGCCATCTTGGCGAGGCATGGCTGATCTGGCTCAAGTATTACGACGACGGCACAACCAACCGCGTCTTCTCGGCTTCCGTGGATGGCTACAACTGGGCGCAGGTCGTAAGCATTTCGCGGACGGACTGGATCGTACCCAATCAGATCGGCATAGGCGTCAACTCCTATGCTGGCTATTCATCGAACGGGTCAACTGACACGGCCCTCAACCTCCTGCACTGGAGGCAATACTGATGATTGAGAAGTTCGCCAATCTCGCTCTCAACGTGCTCTCGGCCGCGATCACTTCGCCGACCGTGACCATCTGCTCGCTGGTGGACGCCAGCAGCTTTCCCGCCAGCGGCAGCTTCCGCATCAAGATCGACGATGAAATCCTCATCGCCGTGGCCGTTACCGGCAACACGTTCACTGTGACGCGCGGCGCGGAGGGCACCACGGCCGCCACGCACGCCAGCGGCGCTACCGTGCGCCATCTGCTCACCAAAGGCGGCCTCGAAGCGCGTGTGGCCAACCGCTTCCTCTGCGATCTCTATGACAACAAGCCGGCGGCGGCAGTCAAGGGGCGATTGTTTCTCCCCACGGACGGTCAGTTCATGGAGTACGACGACGGCGTGGCTTGGCATAAATACGGGCCATACAAGCGTCTCAAGGCACCGCCGCAAACTGGCTGGTCCTGGGTGAACCAGGGCAACGCCACGGTAACGTTCAATGGTAGCGCTCTGGTCCTTGAAGACCCCGATCTGGACGCCACCAATCCGCAGATTCGCCTTTACGTTCGTTCGCTGGGCGTCGGCGCGACAAGCGTTGCCGCAGCCTTCGCCTTCAACGGGATCGGGACTGACACGCCTGTCATGGGCCTTTGCGCCCGGTGCGTGGGTGGGTCGGACGATGGGAACTTCGCTGGCATCGGTATACGGTGCCCTTCCACGCCCCCGAACTACTGGCACTACAAGTATTACACTTCACCCACGGCAATTGAAGGAACGCCTTCGATCGACGCACGTACCTTCTATCCCTTGCGGCTCTGCTGGATCAAGTACGAGTGGGCGGGGAGTTACAAGCGATGGTGGTGGTCCGTGGATGGCGTGAACTGGATCAAGTGGACCGAGGAATCCTTCACCAGCTACAACACGCCGAGCCAGATCGGCCTATTCATCGACCCGACAAACAACGCCCAGAGAGTGTCTCTGTCGCTGGTTCATTGGGAAGAGAGCTAAGAGGAGTCGCCGATGGCTTATGAACGATTCGCAAACGGTGGACTCTCCTCCTTGGCAGCCGGAATCGGCGACAGCGATCTCGGCCTGACGGTCAAGTCGGCTGTCGGTTTTCCCGTAAGCGGCAACTTCCGCATCCTCGTCGGCACCGAGATCATGCTGGTTACGGGCGTCGTAGGCAATGCCTTTGCTGTCTCTCGCGCGCAGGAGGGAACCTCGGCTGCCGCGCACGACGCGGATACTGCCGTCAATCATGTCCTCACAGCCGGTGCCCTCGCCCAGCGTGAGATCGACCAGTTCGCCACCGGCGCACTTGCTAACCGCGATTCGGCCGGACAGGCCGGACGACTCTATCTCCCGACCGAAGGCTACGTGCATCAAGACAACGGCCTGCAATGGGACATGCTGAGCCTGAGCAGGGTGACGCCGCCGGCCAGCGGCGACTTCACCTGGGTCAACCAGGGGACTTCAACGGTGACGGTAAAGACGATAGCGCCGTATTCTTCGATGGCGGTAA
>CAZFKF010000713.1:0-3817 GCA_964518805.1 uncultured Planctomycetaceae bacterium
TCTTGTCCCACGATCGGAATGCCGGCACTGCGGAGCGCACCGGCAACGGCCTCGACGTTGGCCTCGCCAATACGCAGCGGGCCGCTGTTGCCGAACATGTTGGCGCCTCCGGCCAGTCGGGCGGTCAAGCCTGGCGCCGGCGTGTTCCGCTCCTTGAGCATCGCCAGCATCGACGGGATCGCCGTGTCGGCGAACTTGCCCGGCGTTCCGGCACGCCCGGCCGACTCGGGCAGGACGATGTGGGCCATGGCCGCCGTCTTGAGTCTCGGGTGGTAAAGCACCAGGGCGATGCACGATCCGACGACCGCCCTCATCCGCATGCCCACTCCGTCGGCGACGATTTGTCCCATGCCGACCATCGCTTCCGCCGGTTTTGTGCTCGGTGCAGGTGTATTCATGATGTCGTGTCCACGTGCCACAAGGTCGGAAAGGTGTTCACTCCTACCGGGCCGTGCAAAGGGAATGTTCGAGGGCCGCTTGAAGCTGCGGCGTGGGAACGAACAAGACTCGCCAATCGAGCCTGCTGCCTTCGCGCCGGAATCCAATGTCGCAGAAGAGGAGGCTGTCGCTGGCCACGGCCTGGGCCGTGAGCGCCTGCTCAAGAACGCTGATGCCGTAATCCTGGATGAAATACGGAGGAGACGGGAGGAGGTTGGTGCCGATCAGCCGGGTCAACGCGTTGACGTAGGCGCAGCCCAGGATATTGCCCGTCTCGGCCAGGGCCGACTTTTCCAAATCGCTCCACGGCGACGACGCGGCCGCCTCGCGGCCCAAGAGCGATGCAGCCAGTTGCCGCCCGTTGGTCTCGTCGAACACCAAGATCAGACTCCCGCCGAGTTCGCCTTCCAGCGTCATGACCACCATGGTCAGCAGGTCGTCGCCGATGCCGAGGCGGGCCCCGACTTCTTCCATGGGGATCTTGTGGATTTCGTCGAGGACGACGCTGATCGCGCCGTCCGTCCAGCGGCACATCGCGGCCGAGGCATCGTGCGTGGCCGAGGCAAACAGTTCGCGCAGCACGGCGAGTTCTTGGGAGACGTTGTCGGCGGTGTGGCTCATGCGTCCTTTCCTTTAGCGGTTTGAGCAGGCGACATTCTTGGAAATGATGTCGATGAGGGAAGCGATATCGAGAATGAGCGCGACGCGTCCGTCGCCCAGAATGGTCGCGCCGGCAATGCCGGGGACGTTCCGGTAGTTCTCGGCAATGGACTTGATGACGACGTCGCCCTCGCCAAGGACCCGGTCGACTTCCAGGCCGAGTTCGTTCTTGCCTTCGCCGACGATGACCAGCGTCGTCTCGTCGGGGCGGGAAGCCGCCGCGTCGTCGGGACGGTCGAAGCTCAGCAGGTCGGTCAGTCGCGCCATGGAGACCGCCCGGCCGCGAAGGGTCGCCACCGGACGCCCTTGCACCGTGCTGGTGCAGTCGCGGCCGATGCGGACGATTTCGGCCACGGCTTCGAGCGGGATGGCGAAGACGCCGCCGCCGATCTCAACCATGAGCGACGGGAGGATGGCCATGGTCAGCGGCAGCTTGATGGTCACGGTCGTTCCCTGCCCAGGCACGCTGATGATCTCGGCGGTGCCGCGAAGTTCTTCGACCTTGGCCTTGACGATGTCCATGCCCATGCCGCGGCCGGAGACGTCGGTTACCTTCTCCGCCGTGCTGAGGCCCGGCTCCCAGATCTTCTGGTAGATCTGCTGCGGCGTCATCTTGTCGGCTTCGGCCTTGGTCAGGAGGCCCTTTTCGAGGCACTTCCGCACGATGCGCTCGGCGTCGAGCCCCTTGCCGTCGTCGCTGACCTCGATGACGACGTTATTCCCTCGGTGGAACGCCACGAGCGTTACCGTGCCCTCGCTGGGCTTCCCGGCCGCCTGGCGCGCCTCGGGCGACTCGATGCCATGGTCCACGGCGTTGCGCACCAAATGGACGAGCGGGTCGCCCAGCTCGTCGACCATTCGCTTGTCCAGTTCGGTGTTCTCGCCGCGAATCTCGAGCTTGGCCTGTCGTCCGGTGCTCCGCGTGATGTCACGCACGACCCGCTTGAATCGAGCAAAAAGCGGTCCGATCGGAACCATGCGCGTGTCCATGACGCACTGCTGCACGGCGTCGCTGACGAGGCCGAACTGGTGGATCGCCTCGAACAGGTCCCGCACGTAGTCCCGGGCCTGGCTGAACTTCTGAAGCTCGCGGCGAACGGGCTCCAGATCGTTCTGGATTCGCCGCACCTGGGTCCGGACCGATTCGAGGAGTCGGCCGGCATGCGGATCGTCGATGCGTACCCCGATCTCTCCGTTCATGCGGTTCAACTCGGCCGACACACGGTTGATCGCCTGGATGGACTGCTTGCAGGCCAGGACCGTTTGCAGGCGGTCGCCGATCTGCGTGAACTGGGCCCGGTTGAGGATCAATTGGCCGGCCAGGTCCATCATCTTGTCCAACCGGCTGACTTCGACACGAAGCGTCTCGGTGGGACGCGGGCCCGCGTCGCTTCCCCGCGAATCCTCGTCCGCAGAGGACCGGGCCGCCTGGGGGGTAGCAGCGGACTGGCCCGCCGGGGGTTGAGCCGGACAGGAATTGCCGGAGTCCTGGGCGATTGGCGACAATGTCTGATCGCCTTGATCGGACTCATCCCCCACCGGTGCGACTTCTCTTCGGATCACGCCGGCGATCCGCAGCCGATCGAGGATCACGCTTCGCGGCCGCTCCGTGACGAGTCGGAAGCTGAGGCTTTCCAGTTCCTCCAGATCTTCGAGCGAATCCGGCTCTGGCTGGCAGTGCAGGACGTCGCCGAGCTTGGCGAGTTTCTCATAGAGGAGCCTCGCCTTCAGGCCGACGTTCGGTAGTTCGGACTCGAACTCCACCAGTCCCTTGTAGGTCATGGTGGCATGGATGGGCGTGGCGAAGTCTCGCGAATGCGCGGCAAGCAGCTCGCGCGCTGTCTGCGATAGGTCTCCGGGGATGGGATCGCCCTGTTTCAAGGCGGCCACGCAGCGTTGGAGGGCGTCGGAGCCCTTGAGCAGCACGTCGACGATTTCCGGCGACGGCATGCCGCTCGATTCGCCCAGATTCTCCAGGATATCTTCCATGAGGTGGGAGAGCTTGGCGATCCGGTTCAGGCCGATGGCTGCGGCCGATCCCTTGATCTTGTGCGCCGTTCCCAGCACGCGGTTCAGACGGTCCAGGCCGCGGCCGCGTTCCAACGCCAACAGCGAGGCGGTCAGGTCGTCGAGCGACTCTTCGGCTTCGTCGATGAAGATCGACAAGTACTTGTCCGGAATCTCGCTTTCGTCTTGGACTCCCTTCAGAGGATCGGATTCTCGCGACGGGCCAGGCTGCGAAGACCGGGGTGGGGAGGCTCCGGGCGTCGCGTCATTCTGTGCGGCCATGCCGGCGGCCAGGGCTTTCTCGGCATCGGCCTGGGTCGAGGCGCAGCGCTCGGCACCGGCGGCCTGGAGCATCTCGCGAATCGAATTTGAAATGGCGGTGCAGTCCACCGGCTCGCGCGCCGGGTCCTTCAGCCGCTCGATCAGCGCATCGAGCTGATCGAGTCCCATGAGCACCAACTGGGTCACGTCGCCCGTCACGGTCAGTTCGTCTTTCCGGGCTGCGTCGAGGACGTTTTCGATCTTATGCGTCAGGTTGTTGATGTCGGTGAGTCCCAGCATGGCCGAGAGCCCCTTGAGGCTGTGGGCCGCGCGGAACGTTTCGTTCAGCAGACCGATGTCGCAGGATTCGCGGCTGTCCTTCTCGGTGCGAGCCCACTGGTCGAGCTGAAGCAGTTTCTCGTTGAGCTGCAAAAGGAGCTGGTCGGACTCG
>CAZFKF010000714.1:0-3815 GCA_964518805.1 uncultured Planctomycetaceae bacterium
GTCCGCAACTGTCCCTCACAGAAAGCGCCACGCAGCAGCAGCGCCGATCGCTGCGATTCAACCATCACGAGACGTTCCTGCAAAGGACTGATTTCGTCTTTTCCCCGGCTAATCAGAGGAGAATTCTCGCGGTGTTTTCGGTACTCCTCTTCCAGGTTGTATAGGTCCTTTCCCAGCACGTCCTTTGCTTCGCTGATGAGACCAAAGGTCTCGCCGCTCATGTCCTTGTAGGTTTCCGCGAGGAATGCCTTGTAACTTTCCAAGACTGCGTTCACGATGACGCAACAGTCGTCGGCGTTCGCCCCGGAAAACGTGAGTCTCAGGACGTTGTCACGGCTCGCCACGCTCGAGTCTTTGATCACGCGATCCACCGAAAGACCGTTGGTAAGGTCCTCGATCAGGTTCTCGGTGTGAAGAAACGTCTCCAGGCTTGCCAGTTTCGCCTCCTTTGCCGCCCGATCCACGATCAGTGGGCTCTTCATCAGCACGCGGTGCGTACTCACGTAGTCCTGAAGCTGCGACGTTGCGGTGCCCTTCTCCGTAATCGCTTCAGGCCGCTTGTTGACAACGAGGACCTCCGCTTCGGAGCTGTAGATCCGCTTTGCCTGAGCATAGTAAAGCGTGCCGAGCGTGAGTCCAACAGCGATCCCCAAAAAGACGAGCGGTTTTCGTCGCCAGGCAATCCAAAACAACTCCAAGGGATGGAACTGCTGTTCCGCGCTGGCGTCGTCCAATTGCTGCGATTCGGCGTTCATGGCCATGGTGGTTTCCTATCTCCTGCAATCCCGGGGCTATCCGGGCATGCGAATCAGATTTCCCCGATGAACGAAACGAACCGGCCTTTCGCCCGAGACAAGTGCTTTCGGCGCTTGCCTCCCATCGGCCAGACCGCCGCTCCCAAGCGATACCGCGAAGCGGATCAGTTCGTCCGCGGTCTGGAATCCCAACTTCTTGAGCATGGCGTTGCGACGGATCTCGACCGTGCGTACACTCAAGTCCATCTCTTCGGCGATCACTCGGTTCGATTTTCCTTCGCCGATCATGCGCAGCACCTCCTCCTCTTTCCAGGTGAGCAGGGCCAACCGCTCCTGGACCGCCGCTCTTTCCTGCGCGGCGCGGCGTCGTTCCCCATCCGCAACGATCGCGGCCTCGATGGTGTCCCAGAGTTCCTGCTCGTGGCACGGCTTCTCCAGGAAGTGAAAGGCGCCGGCACGCATGGCACGCACGGCAATCGGGACCGTGGCGTGCGCTGTGACGAAGATCACCGGAAGCAAGACTCCCCCTTCTCGAAGCCGCTGCAGGACCTGCAGGCCGTTCACATCAGAGATCTTGAGTTCCGTCACGAGGCACCCGTGCTGGGAGCGATCGAAGTCGTTGAGAAACTGCTGGCCAGAAGTCAGAATCCGGCACGAGAGGTTCATCAGATTCGCGACTCTGCAGATCGCGTCCGTGGCTGTCACTTCCTCGTCAATCACGTAGACGACTGGTTCCATGACAGTCATTTCAGCACTCCATCGTCGGCCAGGATACGATCTCCGGCCAGACATCTAAACGCCGCAAGCGCGGCACGAATACCAGAACAAGCCCAGCACGTCATAACGGCTTGCACTGGGAATGGATCTCAACGTAGGTCCGTGCGCTTTTAGTAAGATCAAAGACCGAGGTCCGCACCAACCGATACATGGTGCGCCGAGTTGGCGGTGAGAGTCGATCGTTGCCCGGAAGGATGATACGCATCGGTCCCAATAGGCTATCTGCGCAGACTCCGTCCCCGTCGGTCGCACGCCGCTTCTCGCCAATCCCTTCCGACCGAGGAGACACTAACGACTCACGAGTGCCGCCACGCCGTCGCAACAACCGCGTTTCGCTGGCCCGCCGCGGGCCGGCGAAAACGCGCGTCCAAGTGAAGCGACGCCTCCATGAAAACCAACTCTTTCTGATCTGTCGCGGAGACGGAGACCCCGTCGCGTCCGACATGGAACTGCGACCGTGATTTGGGCAAACTCAACTGCTCCCACCCTGTGGAGCAGCAGAGGCCCGCCTGCCCGCCGAGCCCTGTGGTCGCTCATGACGCCCGAAAACCCGATCCGCCCCACAGTCTTTCAGCCGTCTTTCGACAAGGACGACTTTACCTAAGGTACCAACATAATCGCGAATGTTGGCCTGTCAATCGAAATGACACGAGCAACGAAGAGCAGCGAATTACCAAGAAAAGCGATTTACATCTTTTTGTGGCAGCATCTCGACACCACCACACACTTTAGGCGGGAAAACCAACCTACCCTAGCGTAAAGCAACCACCACATCTAGGTATTATTCTTCTCCAGGACTTTCCTGCAAATTTCGTAGTCCTGCGCTTCCCCGCATACGTTTTGCGGCACTGACGCCAAAGTCTGCGTACCCCGAAAAGCATCGCAGACAGGCGCAACACCTTTTTGTGTAATATGTTGCTGGTTCCGACAGATCCGCACATCGAGGAGCGTCTTCCATTGGTGGCCCTGAGCGCGTCGACCGACGCCGAACGCCGTGCAGGTGCCCCACACGAGCTAAGTGGCTGATCAAGACATCCTCAGTTCGCGAAGGACGACCACCATGATCAGCGCAAGTCATTTAAGAAACATATTTTAGGAAGTCCTTCGCGGCATCAGTCTGAAAACTGGTATATAAGAAAAAAGCTCTTTGAAGGTCGAGGAGCGGTAGAGTCCGCACCTTGTGCCAGCCTCGCCCTTGGAACGCCGCCAACGAACATCCGTATCCGAATTCCACCAGAGGTGGTAGCAAAACGCCTGCCTGAGATCGCGTTTCGATGTGTGGCGGTGACGTCTAGTCAACGTCGATTCGCGGGCCTCGTGGGAGACCGCGATTGCTCCGAAGCCTCCTCGCGCCGTTTTCGCCAAGCTACACTGAACGGCGTACGCGGTGCTCTTCCGTCCCGAGCCTTGGGCCTCGCTCCCAGTCCAGACTCTTGGTACTCCGCCTGTGAAAACGCTGCCCGTGCAACAACTCACGTTCACCGTGGTCGAAGGCGGCCGAGGATTCGACCCTGCCCTGGGCACCGGGTACCAAATCAAAGCTTGCTCGGCTGGATTGGCAGGCGATTCACGGCGAAGAGACATGGTGGCCAGCATATGCACCCACTACGGACATGCCGTCTACGATCCGACGGCATCGATCGTAGCTGAGGCACGTGATCGGGAACTGGCTTGGTGCAGCCAACAGCCCAAGCGGCCGGACGCAGTTGCCCAACACATCCTCGATCGGTTTCCCGTCTCCTGGAGCTACACCCACCTGGATGATGACGTCTTCGCCCTGGTGCGCACGTGTTACCGCGGATACTGCCCCGATTTCAAACCTGGCAACTTCTTCTCGCACGCCCTGGTGTTTCGCCCCGAAAACCTCTTGGCTTGTGGCGGAAACCCACTTGCGTTAAGCCGTACCGGCATCTTCGCGTCGCACGACCCGCATGATGCGACCGACTTGCCCGAGTTCGAGAGCCTTCCCGAGGTGAGCGTCGAATCGATCGATTGGAGCCTCCTTGGTGGCGTTCCGTGGCGCGACCAAGTTCCGGCGATGCTCACGGCCTTGACCGACGACCCGCCTGGCCGGCCGGTGGTGCTCTGCATGGCGGACTGGCGCATGGCTTTGCCCTTGGTCGAGGGCTTGCTGTCGCTTCTGCCCCCGTCGATGAGAGTCCGAACCACGTTCGCGACCTACGAGACAGATCGCCATTGGGTCGTCTCCGCCTCCAGAGGCCGGCCTCACGGCCCCGTATCGGCCCATCAGGTAATGGCCTTGTGCAGTTCGGACGATCGCGT
>CAZFKF010000715.1:0-3814 GCA_964518805.1 uncultured Planctomycetaceae bacterium
GGGTCCGGTCCGCGAGATCCTGGTCGGACTGCATTCTTCCGCGATCGCGGCCTCAATATGCAGCCGAAACGGATCGGCCCCGGGCCGGTCGGCGCAGTCAAAGGGGACGCGCGACTCCATCAGCCCGCTGATGAAATGGACGTTGCGGGCCAGCCGGTCCAGCTTGGCGATGATCAGTTTGGCCCCTGTCGTGCGGACGTGGTTGAGCGCCTCGGCCAACTTGGGCCGATTGGCCCGTTTTCCGGTCTCGACTTCGACGTACTCGGCGATGATCGTCGCCCCGTGAAGGGCGGCCAACTCGTGGACGGCCTTTTGCTGGGCCTCAAGGCCCAGGCCACTCGCGCCTTGCTTCTTGGTGCTCACTCGGTAGTAGGCGACGTACTTCTCGGTCACTGTCACGGTCGGTGTCTCCTGAATCCTGGTGCGTCTCTACACTCATAATGATGTCAGAAGATCCGTAAGTCAAGCAGAAAACCGGCCGTTTGGCGAACCTGCTCGACGCCCTTATCATCAGCCTCGGCTGACGAAATACACGGAAGGGTCAGCAGGGCTGAAAGTGCCGAGAATGCGACGACAGGGACGACCCGATACGGGTGTCGAGCAGGTCGCGGCTCAGGCGGGAGTCAACCGCGGCACAGTCGGAGCATCGGCGAGGCGTGGCGGTTCATGGATAGCCAAACCTCTTGCGGAATTCAGGATCCTTCCGCTTCATCGCCAGGTTGAAGAACACGCTGTTGGAATCCTTGGCCCCGGCCACCGCCCGCTTCCACTGCTCGACCATGTACCGCGTTACGCCCCAGTAGTGGGCAACAGTCAACTCTTCCTCCTCGCACACGGCACGCACCAGATCGCCGCAGAGGATCGGCAGCAAGGACTCGCGTCGCCCTTTCCTGTACTTTGAGCCCGGCCAACGAATCGGCGCACCGGTCATGCCGTCCACCGTCACGTTACCCCGGTACTCGTCGTGAAGCACCGTGCCCGCGCTGGCGGCCGGCAGCCGGTAGGGGCCGGCGTGCCAGTGATACTCGTCAGGCGGCGGGAACTTCGTGGTTGGCGGTTTGCTCGATTTCACCTGGCCACCTCTGGCCACAGATCATCCGTTGCGAGACTGTTGTCATCCACGGCAACGCTGTTGCAGGGCTGTCAGGACACCACCTTGAACTTCCGAAGATTGTTGCCGAGCAATTCCTTGCCCAAGTAGCGGTCGATCAGCCGCCAGACCGCCGTCTGCGTGAACGGCTTGCCGGCCGTGGTCCTGTGCCCTCGCTGGTTGAGCCAATCGACGATCTCGGGCAGCGTCTCGCCCCGCTCCCTCCGTGCCTTGATCTCCGGCATAAGGAAGGCGTAGCTGTTCCGCGTCGTTGCCTTCTTCTTCCTGGCGGCAGCAGCAATCGCCTTCTTCGTCCCCCGGCGATGCTCACGCCCCTCCCAGTGTCCGGGGCGGCTGGACCCAAGCTTCACGCCCCGCTCCTGCGCCCCGGCCAGCGCATTCTTGATCCGGTGGCTGATCTTGTGGGATTCCTCGTCGGCCGTCGCTGCCAGGATATGAATCGTCAGGTGGTTGGCCAGCGGGTTGTCGCAGCACACGAACTGCACGCCGCTGTCGAGCAGCGCCCGCGTGAAGGGAAGGCTCCGGGCCAGCCGGCCAAGGAAGCCGATCAGGATCATGGCGTCCGTGCGGAGTGCGTGCTCGATCGCCTTCTTCAATTCCGGCCGTGCGTCTTTGGGATCGGGCCAACGCTCTTCTTTCTCTGTATACATGCCCAGGATGACGCCCTCGTTGTACTCGACCTGCCGCCGTGCCTCTGTCTCTTGGGCAGCCAGAGCAGGATGGATGGCAGAATGCCGTTTCTTGGGCCAACGCCGAAGATAGACCACGTATTTGTTCATGCGGATTACCTCGTTGTCGCTTGCCTCGTTGTTACGCTTGCACCTTCTCGATGCCTTGTCCCCTGGAAGCTTACACTTCTATCGTCACAAGTCAAGGAACTGTCTTGATTCTCCCGACACTGTAGGTATCCTGGAGCACAGCGGCCGGGCAGAGGGACCAGACATAACGCCGGGAGCAGACGCAATGACCACAACGATCAGTCCGATGCTGCGGCTCTTCCGGGATGGGGCCAAGAGCTATCAGCCGGAACACCTCGGCGGCGAGCTAGCCGGAGAGCTAGCCCTTGAATCGGGCGACCCGCAGGTGTCGCTGGAAAACATGCGGCGGCTCATGGCCAGCGGACTGATCGTCCGCGACATCCTCGTCGGCACAAGCGGCGTGCTCGTGCTGTTCCGCGAGGGCGAGCAGTTTTACGCCACGGGGTTTCGGGTCGGCACCCAGAACGCCGCGACCGAGGCCCTGGCCCAGATGGCGGCCGAGGCCCGCTTCGGGTCCTACGACGAACTCCTCCAACACTACCGATCCATGCCCTCGTCGTACACCGGGCAACTGCTGCCGCTCCTGCCCGATTAGCAGTGCCAGGCTAACCCCTCCTTTGGTTTTGAGGCGGGCTCAGGGCGGATTAACGATCCGATTAAGGTTTGTCGTCGGCGATGCTCGGCCGTAAGCCTATGGCGTCGAGAAGGTTGCGGCGAAAAGGATTAACGATCTGAACGATTTTGGCACTTCCGGCACATTATAGTCCTACTGCGCGCTTTTAATTTGCGCTTGAGTTCTTGCGGTAGCGGATAATGTGGGGAATCGTTAATGATCGTTAATCCTTAATCGGTCATTTTGCATAACTCCTGAATTTCCATGGACTTCTGCGTTTTCCGCTGGGACGCGGCGGATTAACGATTTTCTCCCTTCCTGCGGGTGGAATGTATATCAAAATACATCAGTATCTTTCTCGCGTGTCTGGTCTTTTGACCCTTCAGGCCCGCCGCGATGTACCCTTCTTCTGACTGGTATGAGTTTTTCGCGCCCTCGGCCCGGGGGCCAGGATTGGGAATGCCGCGTCGGACTTGATCGTTGCTTCGTGAGCAGGGACGAAGGAGCCGCAAGGCGCGCCGTTCTTGCCGCCTGGATTGGTTGTGACGATTTTGACCCCACCCGGTCCCTCCCCGTCCGCGAACGCCCCTCGATTCCCGGTACAATCGTCAGAAACCGAGCGATTAGCACGGGTTGCGTTCCTGTCGTTGCTCGTTGACAGGCGCGCAACCGGCCGAAACAGGGCAGAATCGAGGCGCGATGGTAGCGATTCCGCCGGCCTTGTCGGTTGTGCAATGACGCGGGCGCGGCAACGTTGCCGCGCGGCGGCACGAAGTAACCTCGTCGCGCAAACCGCGCGGCAACGTAACCGCGCGATGAATTGCAGAACCGGGCAGGAAAACCTCCTCGATTTCTGATTCCTGATTGCCTGTTGCCGGTTGCCGATTCCTGACTGCCTATTGCCGATTCCCATTCCCTAAAGACCGATCGGCAATGCGACAACGGCAAAAGGGCAACAGGGACACGGAGCAACGGAGGGACAGGGCAACAGAGAATCGAGAAGGTTCTACGCTTGCCCTGCCCGATGCTTCCATCCGCGCGAAGTCCGGCAAGGGGAGGGAAGCAACGGCGCGCGGCGCAATAGAAAAGGGCAGGGGCGATTGCCCCTGCCCTTGCGATTCCGCGCGAATTGTGTTGCTTGTCGGAATGCGCCAATTAGGATAGGAGGTGGCGCGCCCTGTTAGCCCCGGATACTGGCAAGTTGCGCTTCGGTGGGTTGCCAGTCTTTCGGCGGGAAACGCTGTTCGGCAAGGAACGGAGCGGACAGCGCGGACATTACTTCGCCCATGAACGCGCCGTATTGGCCGTTGCGCCGGTATCCGTTCCATCGGC
>CAZFKF010000716.1:0-3814 GCA_964518805.1 uncultured Planctomycetaceae bacterium
GTCGGACGGATGCCAGCCCCAGACGTCACTCGTGTAAGGCCACCACGTTGGCCACGAAGGCGAGGCGGCGGGCGAGCTGCCGGGAGTTGGCCACGTACGTGAGCGTGGCCTGGCAGGGCATCAGCCACGTGGCGACCCGCGTCACCCCCGCCCGCTTCAGGGCCGCCGCCGTGGCAGGCAGCTTCTTCATCCCCTGGTCGAAATCGCTCTGGCTGCCGCGGAACTCGACCGACAGGCCCGCGGCGCCCCACGACAGCTTCTTGGTCTTCATGTCCGCCAGCAGTTCCCGGCAATCCTTCTCCGAGAGCCCGGCGAGGAAATCGACTGCGGGTTCGACCGACTCGAAACCGAAACGCTGGGCCAGACGGATCGCCTCGCGCTGGTCGGCCCGGACGCCGATCGCACCGCACGAAAGACACTTGGTGAACTTGCGCCGCAGGCGAGGCTGCTTGCCGGCTTCCGCTGCGCAGGCCCGCGAAATGCCAGTGCCCGCAACGGCAGCGCTTGTCGCTGCAAGCAAGAAATCCCGGCGAGAAGAAACGTTCATGATGCATGCTCCTTTCCCAAGGGCAGGATAGCCGGACGCAGGTCGCGCGGCAAGGGCGGGGAGAAAGGGGGGGAGAAGGGAGGACAGGGCGATTGTTCTGGGAATCACGAGCCCAGGAGGGTCTTCTTTGGCCGTTGCGGTGCGCTGGCTACTGGATCAGTTGCAGCACGACGAATTGCGGTACGCCGACGATCTTGGCCACGTCGCCGGCCAGGGCGGTTTGATGGGATTCGAGGGTGGTGCGGAACGTGTCGCGGGCGGCGTTCACGCGCGCGGCGTCGGCGGCCGAGAGCGGGCGACCGAGCTGCTTCTCGATCTGGGCGATCGTCTGTTTCTTGGATTCGGAAGTGCCTTGATCGCGGGAGAGGATCTTGCGGACCTTGGCCTCGGGCAGGCCGGTGATCGAGACGACGTCCTCGATCAGTCTGCGGCGAGCGGGCTGAGCCTGACGCGCGTGCTCGCGATCGGACTCGGTGATGCGCCGCACCTGATCGGCGGAGAGTTTCCTCCCAAGCGCCGTCTCGAGCCGCGAGGTGAACGGTCCCCCTTGGTCCATCGCGCGGAGGAGGTTTTGGCGGGTGACGCCGGCCGCCTCCGCCTGAACGTCCGGCGGAACCTCGTAGCCAAGGTCCTTCAAGGCCTTCACGGCCGCCTTGGGATGCCCCTGCTTCTCGGCGAGCTTCTGGAGTGCGCGGATCGCGTCCTCCGCGGCAAGCGGGCCGTCCCACGTCAACCCAACCAAGAATGCCACCGAAGCCGTCAACAGGACCTTGGAAGAACGGAGGCGAGGACGCGACATGGGTCGATTCCTTGGATGAGAGGACGCTTGTACACGCTTTGGCGTTGGCGAATCGTCTGGCAATGTGGGCATCCGACCGGGGATCGATCGTCGGGCTGAAGTCCGCTCGACGAACCGAAGGCCTATGCGAGGCGGCGCTCGCCGCGGCGATTCCCGGAGCCTTAAGGAATGATCGGACAACGACTCCCCCTGGAAATCGTCGCAGTCCGGCCTTCCATACAACCCTACAATAGTCCAGGGGGCCCGGCTCGCAATGGGGCCAACAGCATTGCTTGAATACCACCCATTCGGTAATGGTAGTCGTAGACTGAAATAGCTATGCCAATTGCCCCCCTTGCTGACTAATCTTGAGCAGAAGACGGAGCTTTGCAGAAATATCTCAAAAAGCAGCAGCGGGTACCCAGGCTGGCGGATGGTTTGCCGATGGGTTAATGGATATCGTGCCCGGAGCGACCTGGGAGACGCCCCCATGACTCGAAGCCAAGGCGAGTCAGCCAACCCCACACGTAGTTTCCTGAGGATGTGCCGGCGATCCATGCGGCGGCCGAAGGTGGCCGACTCGTTGGGCATGGAATTGACCGGATCGGGACTGCTGTTGCGGTCGATCCTGTTTCGCCGGCTGCTGGTTCGCGAGGTGCTGGCCCCTTCAGAGCGAAGCGTCGGGCTGCTGCTGCCCCCGTCGGTGCCGGCGGTCCTGGCCAACGCCGCGGTGCTGCTGACGGGGCGCGTGCCGATCAATCTGAACTACACGGTCTCGTCGGAGATCCTCAACACGTGCATTGCCCGGGCTGGGATACGCCACGTGTTGACCAGCCGCCGGGCCATGGAACGCTTCGAGCATCTCAAGCCCGACGCTCAGCTCGTTTACGTCGAAGACATCAAGGACAGAATCACCCGCGCCGACAAGCTCGCGGCCGCCCTGCAAACCTGGCTCGTTCCCGTATCGATCCTCGAGCGACGATTCGGGTTGACCAAGATCGATCCGGACGACTTGATGACGGTGATCTTCACATCGGGCTCGACCGGCGATCCCAAGGGGGTGATGCTCACCTATCGCAACGTGGGAACGAACGTCGAGGCGTTCAACGAGGCGCTTCAGATCAAGGCACACGACACGTTGATCGGAATCCTTCCGTTCTTCCATTCGTTCGGCTACACGGTGGCGATCTGGGCAGCGTTGATGCTCGATCCGAAGGTCGTGTACCACTTCAACCCTCTGGACGCAAGGGTGGTGGGCCAACTCATCCAGCGGCACGGCGTAACGATCGTCGTGGCCGCCCCGACATTCCTGCGATCGTACCTGCGGCGATGCCCGGCCGAGGATTTCGCCTCGGTGAACCTGATCATCACCGGCGCCGAGAAGCTGCCCGTCGAACTGGCCAATGCCTTTGAAAAGAAGTTCGGCATCCGCCCGGCCGAGGGATACGGCACGAGCGAGCTGTCGCCCGTGGTGTCGACGAACGTGCCGGCCAGTCGGACTTTGGACGGCGTGTCGCGATGGGTGGAAGGAACGGTGGGCCTGCCGATCCGCGGCGTGCAGGCCAAGGTGGTCGACCTTGAGACGGGCGAAGACCTGGGGCCGGACAAGTCGGGGATGTTGCTCATCAAGGGGCCCAACGTCATGAAGGGCTACCTGGGGCAGCCGGAACAGACGGCGGCGGTGATTCGCGACGGGTGGTACACGACGGGCGATATCGCCATGATCGACCGCCAAGGCTACATCCGCATCACGGGTCGCGAAAGCCGTTTCTCGAAGATCGGCGGCGAGATGGTTCCCCACATCCGCGTCGAAGAGGCCCTGGGCCAAGCGATGTCCTTGGATGAAGAGAAGGTGTCGGTGGCGGTGACCGGCGTGCCCGACGAACGCAAGGGCGAACGGCTGGTGGTGCTTCACACCGGCCTGCCCAAGCCCGCGGAAGAGGTCTGCCGGGCGCTGTCCGGGGTTGGTTTGCCGCCGCTTTGGGTTCCTTCGCCCGACAGTTTCTACCAGGTCGACGAGATTCCGCTCTTGGGAACGGGCAAGGTCGACCTGCGAAGGCTCAAGGACTTGGCGTTGGCGCGGGCCTTGCCGGGCTGACGGGCTCCGGCACCACGAGCTTCTCGCGCCGGGCCACGCGCGGCTCTTCGAGCTGCGGCGGGGCAGCTTCGTCGTCATCCGCCTCGCGGGCCGCGGCCGTCTGGCCCGATGGGTTGGCGCGTTGGGCGACGCGCTGGGTCACTTGGGCGAACTCCTGCCGCACTTGGGGCTGGATCTTTTCGAGGCGTGCCGTGAGCCGCTGCATGCCCCGCTGGTTGACCTCCGCGGTCCGCGAAAGACTCCCCAGAAAATCGGCCGTCTGAATGAAGTTGGCGTCCGCCACCTTGCCCACCAGCGGCTGAAAAGTCTTGGTGAGGAATTCGACGCCGCCGGGCTCGATGTTCATGAAGGCGTCGAGCCGGCTGCTGACAAAGGACCGTCCCTCGACGTC
>CAZFKF010000717.1:0-3802 GCA_964518805.1 uncultured Planctomycetaceae bacterium
TCTGAATGTCGTTCAGCTTCGCGCCGTCCGGACCTTCCAACGCCGCCACTTCGACGCGCACGCCGCGAAACGCCCGGCCGCTGCGCACGGCCAATTGGAACGGCTCCTGCTCGTTCCTGGCCGCCGTTGCCTTGGCCGGCCCGGGCGACGCGGGCGCCGGATCGTCCTCGAAGACCTTGACCACGGCGGGAACGGGCCAGAGTTTCACGCCGTCGGAGTCGGCGAGGGGCCGGCCTTCCATGTCTGCGAGTTCGCCGCGCACCACCTCGGCGACCACCACGTTGTCGTGCCAGATCGTGCCGCGCTCTTGCATGGTCAGGTGCAATTGCAGCATGGCCGCGTCGCTGGGCATGGTCAACAGGCCCGACATGAGCGTCCAATCGGTCGTGCCCTGGATCGCCGGACCGACGCCCATCATCGCGTTCTGCTTGGTCAATGCGCCGTCGGCTGTATGGCAGTGGGCGTGAACCTGAACCCCGCCTTGGGCAACGTCCTTGCACTTCACCCACGCCGAAAGCAGGTAGGTCTTGCCGGGCTTGACCGGCACGTTTTGATGCCATCCGCGCCACGCTTGCGACGCCGTAAGCGGCACGTGCATCGTGACGCACCGGCGGTCGAGCCCAGGTCGCCCCGGGGCGTCGAACCCGAAGGTGATGCCCGACTCGGCTGCCCCTTGATCGTCGGCGGTCCAGTCGCCGGGCCGGACATCGCCTTCTTCAAATCCGGGGTTCTTGACCAGATTGTGCGCGTCGCGAAGCAGGAACGCCTCGGCCGGCCCGGCCGGCGGCGATGCTCCCTGCGGGCCGCGATAGTACACGCGATAGGTGTGCACCGAATGAGCCGGCGCACCGGCCGCGAACAGAACCTGACTGCCCAGAATTCGGTAAGCGACAGGTTTGCCTTGATCGGTGATCCGGAGCGAGTCCTCGCGGAGTTGGCCACGCAACCGAGCCTCGAACAGCGCGCCGTCGACGCACACCAGGCATCCAGCCAGCGGTTCGGAAGCGAAGTTGAAGACGCGAACGCCCACGCGCCGGTCCCGCCCCGCGCCGTCGGCCGACTCCTTGGGCCACGGCTCCTCGGCGCCCACTTCGGTCAACTTCACGCGTTCGCTGCGTCCCGCCGTGGCCTGAAGCGTGCCGCCCGGATCAAGGCATTCCAAACGCACGTTGTCGAACCACGCCGTGCCGGTGCCGCGGAGCACGGTGCCCAGGTCGGCCAAGTCGGCCTCGACCGGGGCCGTGAATTCGGCGGAGACCTCTTTCCATCCGAAGGTGCCGGCCCCGGCGTTGAGCATCGGCGAGACGATCATCGGGTTAGCCTTGTTGCCGACGTGGATGTACCAGCCGGCCTGGCCTTCGACGTTCTCGGCCCGGACCCAGGCCGTCATGCGATACCTGGCCCCACCGTTGATGCGAATTTCGGATTGCCGGGTGGCGATCCAGGTGGGCTCGGCGCCGGCGGCGACCACAGTCTTCAGGCATTTTTTGCCCGACTGGGGCTGCTCGGTGCTCCAGGACGCCTTGTGATGCTCGTCCGGTGCGTCATGCACCCATGCGTGCGGCGCATCCCCCTCGCCTCGTTCCACGTCGCCATTGACCAGGCGGAGACGGGCCTGAAGGTAATCGGGCACTTCGCCCGCCGCGGGGTTGGAAAAATACACGTAGTAGGTGGCCGTCTGCCCGGCAGAGCATTCGACCGGAAGAATGAGGCTGCTTCCCTCGGGAACGGGCCCGCGGGTAACGGCCTCGCCGTCAGGCCCCGTGAGGGCCCAGAGCATTTCGACGCCGCGTTCGTTGCACACGCGGATGGCCTGGGCAGCCTGGCCGACTAGATCGCACTGCCCCGGCTCGCGACCGACGGACACGGCTACCGGCTCGCCGGCGACGGGCCGGGCCCCGCGGTTTCGCACCTCGACGCGTGAGCGCTGCTGCCACCAGCCGCCGCCGGAAAGGTACAGCGGATGATGCCAGGCCCCAAAGGTCGAGGCCGCAACGAGACACAGGGCCGGCACCAACGCGGCGAAACGACCGTTCCGCCAAGCGGCCTTCCAAGCCGGCCCGGTGGGCTCAAAGGATCGTTCTGCGAGAGGCTGGCCGTACGTCGATTGCGGGGATCGCATCTGGTGTCCTTTCAGTCGGTGGTCAGTAGCCGGAAGGCCCGCAGGTTATGCTTCAGCAATCAACCCGTGGTTTTGCTTCAGCATTTGGGCGCGGCCCATGATGCTATGCTGAAGCATAACCTACGCGTTCTGCAGAGACGCCGTCAACGGGCCTTCAGCCGGCGGTAGGTTTCCCGGGCGTCGGGGAACGGCTCAAGGGCGCGATCGAAGATGCCCAGCGTGTAGGCAATGGTCATCCCATAGTTGCAGATCGGCACGCCGGCCTGGCGGCAGCGGAGCATGCGCGTGAGCAACTCGCGGCGGTTCCACATGCACGCCCCGCAGTGAACCACGAGCCGGTAGCTGGGCAAGTCGTCGGGGAAGTCGTGCCCCTGCGTGAAGTGGATGTCCAACGCCCCGCCCACGAACTGGCGGAGCCAGCGCGGGATCTTCACCCGGCCGATGTCCTCGGTGATCGGATGGTGGCTGCATGCCTCGGCGATGAGCACCCGATCGTCCGGCTTCAGACGCTCGATGGCCACGGCTCCCTCGACGAACTGGGCCAAATCGCCTTTCTGCCGGGCAAACAGGATGGAAAACGACGTCATCTTGACGCCCGGCGGGGTGTCGCCGGCCACCTTCAGGAATGCCTGCGAATCGGTCACGACCATGGCGGGCGGGCGTTTGAGGCGGTCCAAGGCGTCGCGAAGCTCCCGCTCTTTGACCACCATGCAGTACGAATCCCCGTCCAGCAGGTCGCGAATCGTCTGGACCTGCGGCTGGATTAGCCGGCCCTTAGGGGCTTCCTTGTCGATGGGCACCACGAGAACGACCAATTCGCCCGGCGGCACGAGGTCGGAGATGATTGACGGGGCGTTAATGAACTCCTCGGGCGCGGCCTTGATGAGGGCCTCGCGCAGATTCAGGACTCCCTCGCCGCGATTGGCCACGGTCTCGACGCAGGCCGTCTTCTGCTCGCGAAGCCTGGCCGCCAATTCCGGGCCGGGGTGGCCCAGATCGGACTTGTTGAAGACCACGATCGACGGCACCTTGCGTTCGCGCAACTCGCAGAGGATTCCCTCCTCAAACTCCCCCCACTCGCTGCCGGCCACTACCAGCAGGCCCACGTCGGTGCGATCGAACACCTGCCGGGTCTTCTCGACCCGCATCTGCCCCAACGCCCCCGCATCGTCGATCCCGGCCGTATCGATGAACAATACCGGCCCAATGGGCAAGAGTTCCATCGGTTTCTCGACCGGATCGGTGGTCGTGCCGGCCACCTCGGAGACGATCGACACCTGCTGCCGCACCAGCGCGTTAAGCAACGACGACTTCCCGGCGTTGCGGCGGCCGAAGATGCCGATGTGAAGGCGAAAGGACTTGGGCGAGGTTCTCACGGTGGTGTGCTTCATAAAACTGCTCGGCCACGGAGACTACCTCACGTCCATCGGCAGCAAAAGACTTCCTGACGGCATGGATTGCCGGAAGCGGCCCCATCCACGATTAGTTGATTATATGCCAGCGGGAACCGCTGCAACAGCGGGATGCCTATTTCAATACCCCGAGTAGGTCCAACAACGCTACCCCAACCGAAAAGAACACCAAGGCGGCACCGAACAAGACTCCCAGCAACACGATAAAGGCCGTTATTGAGCCCTGCGCAGCCAATGAGCGAGGCCGACCAACGGGAGGCCGGAAAAC
>CAZFKF010000718.1:0-3799 GCA_964518805.1 uncultured Planctomycetaceae bacterium
GGAAAACCCGATTGCCCTTCGGCACTGCCCAGTGGACGCGCAGCCACGAGTACAGCGCGCCTTGCAGGTCCTGATGGGCTCGATTCGGCTCGGGCGTCATGTGCAGCACCCCCTCCCACATTTCGTCCCAACAGTCGGCCCCGGTGGTCTTTCGCCACTGAAGAATGTGTTCAGGAACGACCGGCATCACCGCCTTCATCACCATCACTCCAAGAGGCCACCGCTGTTCGATACCGTGTGAACGGCCGCGCGCCGGCGGGTCGAGGGCCCGTCCGATGCTTCTATTATAGCAGTGCAAGGCGGACGGAGCGAAGCGACGCCCGCCGTGATTCACGGCTCGCAATGGATGGCTTCACTCGCCGGCCACCAACAGCGCTACGTCGATGAACTGGCCGCCTTCGTCCTGGTGGCAATGGATGGCGATCGTGTTCTTGCCCGGCTTCAGAGCCTTCTGGAGGGCCTTGGTCACGTCGAAGCCGGCGTACTGGTCGTTCCACTGGTGGCCCTGCCAGATCGGTTGCCCGTTGACGTAGACCTCGGTGCCGTTGTCGTAGTGGGCCACGAGCGTGGCGCGGCGGAACGTGGCGTCGTCGCAAGTAAACTCCTGGCGAAGCCAGATGTCCTTGGTCGACCACGGGGTCTTGACGAACGACTCCCAATGGCCCTTCTGCCCGAATCCGCCGCGGCCCGTCTTCCAGGCGCCGGCGTCGAAGCCGGGCAGGGTCCAATCAGCCGCGGGTTTCTCGGTCGTAAAGCGCCAGTCGCGGGCCAACGGACCGTCGGGCACCGCGCCCACCAACACGCGCCACGAGACGTTCACTTTGCGCGTCTCAAGCGGTGGATCCTTTTCGTAGGCCGCCATGCGCGACTGGATCTTGCGGATCTTCTCGACATCGAATTTCGGCCGGCGGTCGTAGAAGTACATGCCGTTCTGCTCTTGCTCGATGTCGGTCAACTGGGTGTAGCAATAGCCGAAGTGATAGCGGCTATCCAAGAGGGCGTCGGTCAGGCCCTGGAAGCGGGCGTAAAACGCGTCGAGGTCCTTCGGAATGCCGCCGTAGCCCCAGCCGCCGGAGATGTTCCAGCCGATCCCGCCGTATTCGCTCACGAAGAACGGAATGGCCTGCCACGACGGCCCGGTGCGGTAGCGGTCCGGCAGCGACGGCCCCGGTCCGTACGACTCCGTCCACCGCTGGCGGAATGACGCCGGATTCTGGTCGTAGTCGTGAGCGTCCAAGGCATCGGGATGCGGGACACCGTGGTGGTAGCCGCTCGACTCGATCACCGGACGCGAAGGATCGATGGCCCGGGTTACGTTGACGACGGCGTTTTGCAGGGGGCCGGCCTCGGGCGGGGTCTCGTTGAACGGGCACCAGCCGATCACGGACGGATGGTTGCGGTCGCGGTGCAGGATTTCGATCCACTCGTTGATCACCGGCAGATTGACGGCCGGGTTCTTGTAGTTCAAACCCCAATTGGGAAATTCGCCCCATACCAGGTAGCCCAGCTTGTCGGCCCAGTAGAGGAACCGCGGCTCGAAGACCTTCTGGTGCAGCCGGGCCCCGTTGAACCCGACGGCCTTCGACAATTCGATGTCGCGGCGCAGGGCGGCGTCGGTCGGGGCGGTCCAGATCCCGTCGGGATAGAACCCCTGGTCGAGCACCGTGCGCTGGAACACCGCTTTGCCGTTGATCAGGATCGCCGCGCCCTGGATCGTCACCTCGCGGAGCCCGAAGTACGAGTCCACCACGTCGACCGCCTGGTTGCCGCGGAGGAGCGTGAGCTTGAGGTCATAGAGGAACGGATCCTCGACGGTCCAGGGGCGCGTCACCGAGAGCGGCAACACGACCTGGTTATGACGCCAATCGGCCGGGACTTCGGCAGTGCCGACCACCTGGTTGCCGGCGGCGGCCGTGGCGCGAAGCGTCAGGCCCGCGCAGGGGCCGTTGACTTCGGCTTGGAGCAGAACGCGCGAACCCTTCAGGTCGCTCAACACGCGCACGTCGCGGAGGAACGTCGCCCCCACGCCTTCCAGCCACACGGTCTGCCAGATGCCCGTGGTCCGGGTATAGGAGCAGCCTTCGCTCTTCTCGGAATGGGCCTGCTTGCCAGTGGCCTGGAGGCCGCTCCGCGTATCGTCGAAGGCGTGGATGACGACCGTATTGTCGCCGGCCTTGAGGTGCTCGGTAATCTCGAAACTGAAGGGGGCGCTGCCGCCGAGATGCTCACCCAACAGGTGGCCGTTGACCCACGCCCGAGTCCTCCAATCGCAGGCCCCGATGTGCAGCCGAACGCGCAGCGACTTCCACTCGGCCGGCTTCTGGAACGTCCGGCGATACCAGACGTTCTTCACGAACCCCGTGCGCCCGAGACCCGACAACTTGCTTTCGCGGCAGAAAGGTACCGTGATCTTCTCGGGATAGGCCGTAGCCGAAAGGAATCGGGCGTCGGCGTCTTGATCCGTCTCGGCGAACTCCCAAACGCCATTGAGATTGAGCCACTCGGCGCGGACCATCTGCGGTTGAGGGTGCTCGGGCCGGGGCTGCCCGTTTGGCGCGGCCGCGACGGGCATCGCCGGTAACGACAAAGACAGCAATCCCGTCAACAACAACGCGACTCGGCTCTGGGCAGCAAAACGTCTCATGGGTATGCTCCTCAACGGACAGTCATGGCCACCGGCAAGGATAGCAGCCCTTGGGTACGGCCACAATATTCCCGACCGTCGGGGGGCGGCCCAAAGGCTTTACCGGTGGCTGGGCGGTGAGTATCTTGGTACCTGTACCCGATGTCTTGAAGGCATTTCCATTTTTGCGGTTCATCCGGCATTTCCGGGAATCGCCGGACCCGACGGGATTGCAGGAAGAGTACCGGTGCCTCTTCTCTGTTCGATCGCCGCACGGCCGTGGGTAGAGAAGAGGCACCGGTACGTTCCTTAAGCAGGGCCAGACTTTCCCGGAAGAACCATATTCTTGGCGGAACGAGGAGTTTTCATGAAACCGCTCGGCCTCGCTGCAATGTCTGTCACGGCGGCTGTGTTGATGCTGATCAGGTGTCCCCGCCTCTCCGGCGCGGCTGAACTTGCGGCCGAGCCGTCCGCCTCAAGCGATGTGTCGAAGGGACCGGCCTCCGCGCCCGCGGACAAGCGGGAAGCTGTCGCCGCCCTGCTCCGGCTGGGGGCCCGCCTCGAAGTCGATGAATCGGACGGCGTGCAAAGCGTTGCGGCAGTCAAGATGAAGATCGCCGACGCCGATCTCGTCCACCTGGCGGCCCTGAGCGAATTGGAGTCGCTGGAGATCGCCGGCGGTCAGGTCACCGACGCGGGACTGGCGCACCTGGGCGGGCTGGTGGAGTTGCGACGACTCTACCTGCGCGATTTGCCGATCACGGACGCGGGGCTCGAGCACCTCCGAGGATTGACCAGGCTCGAAGTGCTGACGCTCTCGAACACCAAGGTCAGCGGCAAGGGACTGGCCTATCTCCGCGGCATGAAGAACCTCGGCGTGCTGAATCTGACCGGCAGTCCGATCGTCGATGCCTCGCTGACTTACCTGAAGCGTCTGCCGAGCCTCAACACGTTGGGCCTCCAGGACACCAAGGTCACCGGGGCGGGCCTGGCCCATCTGCAATCGGTGTCCGAACTCCGCGTGCTGAACCTGAACCACTGCAAAATCGCCGACTCCTCGCTGGCCTATCTGGAGGGCCTGAGCGAGTTGCGCATGCTCTATGTGAAAGGCGCCGGCGTGACAAAGGTGGGCGAGAAGAGGCTCTCCGACGCCATTTCCGGCTTGTCGATTTACCG
>CAZFKF010000719.1:0-3799 GCA_964518805.1 uncultured Planctomycetaceae bacterium
GAATCGCTGGGCCGGTCGACCGGCTCGATGCCGTCGACCAGGGCCCGCCGCACCCCGCGCGTGAAGTTGCCGTAGAAGAAAGCGATCGAACAATTCAGCCGCCGTGTAAGCTCGGATTGCCAGTCGAGTTGGGCATCGAAATCCAGATCGCGGCGGGTCACGCGGCGCCCGCTGAGGTCGAAGACGTGCAGGTAATCGCCGTGGCGCCGCTGGGGCGCGAAGAAGTCGTCGAGCGGCACGTGCAGCTCGGGCGCGATGGGATCGAGCTGCCAGTCGAACATCCGCCGCGCGTACTCGGAGTGATTCTGCGAGTCGCCCCGGGAACTCATGTCGAAGACGATCCCGCCGCGGCCCTCCTGGACGCAGCCCGCACGAAGAAACTGAAGCCCAAGCTGCGTCTTGCCGATGCCCGCCGAGCCGACGATCACCGTCAGCGTGCCGGGCACGAGGCCCCCGCCGATGCGTCGGTCGAGTTCATCGATGCCGGTGGAGAGTCGCATAGTCGCCGGCACGCTCTGCGTGCCGTCCGCTGGTCACGGCACACGGAGTGTGCCTACTTCGTTCATAGCCGTTAGAAGATCCTCGCCAGGGCGCCGCCGTCGACCACGAGCACCGTGCCGGTGATGTAACTGCCCGCCTCGCTGGCCAGAAGCAGCGCCGGGCCCATCAGTTCCTCGGGCCGGGCCCAGCGGTTCACCGCCGTGCGCGCCGCCAAGGCGTCTTGCTGGGGCTTGGAGAGGATCGACATCGGCATATCGGTGGCGATCGGGCCCGGGGCGATGCAGTTGACCGTGATGCCGAACGGTCCCAGGTCCAACGCGCTGGCCTTGGCCATGGCCACCAGCGCCGACTTGGTGGCCGAATAGGCGTTGCGCGCCGGCGTGCTGGCCATGGCCATGATCGACGAGATGTGGATCACGCGGCCCCACCGACGCTGCTTCATTCCCGGCGCGACGGCCCGCGTCAGTGCCATGCAACTCGTCAGGTTCAACTCGACGAGGTAATCCCAATCTTCGTCGCGGATGGCGTCGATCGGCTGCGGAACGTTCCACCCCGCATTGTTGACGAGAATGTCGATCTTGCCGAGCCGCTCGGCCGCGGCCTCGACGAGCCGCCGCTGGTCGTCGCGTCGGGCCATGTCGGCCGCAATGTACTCCACGCGGACACCCGTTTGACGGGCAATCTCTTGGGCGGCGGCGCGGACCTCGTCCTCCTTGCGGCTGCAGACGAACAACTCCGCCCCGGCCTGGGCAAATCCCAGCGCGATCGCCTTGCCAATCCCCCGGCTTCCACCAGTCACCAAGGCCGAACGGCCGGTGAGATCAAAGATCGTCTGCCGCAGTCCCATGGCAACCACCTGCAACAAGGCATTCCGGTCTGCAAGAATGCAAGTATAGCCGTGGTGGCCGAGCCTGGCAATCTTCCAGGGAATCGCCGACAGCATTGCGCGAGACGTCGGCTATGCGGAAACGATCTGCAAATTGTCGAGGAAGGCGGTGCTGTTTGCACTCTGCGGGTCGATGCCCAGCAGCCGGATGGTATGCATGCCCGCCGTTGCCACGAGGAGACTCGGCGTCTGATATACGGCGTACGACGTGCTGGTGGGACTGATCAGCCCGATCTGCACGTCGTCGAGCATCACGGCAATCTGCTGCGATCCGGTCTGGCCCGACCGCTGGGCGGCCTGAAGCGAGACACAGTAGTTGCCGGCGGCGAGATACACGGACTGGCTGATGCTGCCCGTGCCTTCCAGGAAAGCGACTTGCGAGCCGCTGGGCGCAGTGGGGTTCGCGGCGGTAAACGTGCTGTTGTTGCTCGTCACGCCGGACGATCCGGAGAACTGCCAGAGCGTGCCGGTGGGCTGATACTGGTAGGTCGACGCGGCCAGATGCGGTGTTTCGAAGCCGCCGTCGCTCACCGGGCTTGCTTTGGCGATGGCGACACTGTCGAGGAAGGCGGAGTTGTCGCCGCCTTCCGGGTTCAAGCCCACGAACCGGATCGTGTGAGGCCCGGCCTCGGCGACGGGGAAACTGGGGACCTGGTACGTTGTGTACTTGCTGCTGGAAGGGGTGATCGACCCGACCTGAACGTCGTCGACCAGCACCCCGATCTGCTGATAGGACGACTGGCCAAGGACTCGCTGGGCCGCCTGGAACGAGATGGCATACGATCCGGCGTCGAGATAGACGGTCTGGCTGATGCTACCCGTACCTTGAAGGATGGCCACCTGCGTGCCGGAAGGGGCGCCGCCGTTGGACACGGTGAAATCGCTGCCGTTGGCACTCACACCGGCCGTTCCCTCAAACTGCCAGGGCAGGCCGTCGGGCGCGTACTTGAACGTTCCCGCGGTCAGTGTGGGCACCTCGAAGCTGCCATCGCCGATTAAGTTCTTCTGCGCGGTGATCGTCACGTCATCCACCAGCACGGTGTTGTCGCCGCCTTGCGGGTTGAGGCCCTTGAGCACGACGGTGTGCATCCCCGCCGTCGCCACGGTGAAGTTCAACGTCTGGTACGAGTTGTAGCTGGTGCCGGACGGAGTGGCGTAACCCACGCGGTTGCCGTCGACCGTCACGTAGATCTGCTGATAGCTCGCCTGGTACGAGCCCCGCTGGGCGGCCTTGAAGTTGATGGTGTAGACGCCGGCGTCGAGGTAGACCGACTGGCTCATGCTGCCGCCGCCTTGCAGAAACGCGACGTGCGTTCCGCTGGGGGCGTTGGCGTTGGACGAAGTGAACTGGCTGCCGTTCCGGGCGACTCCCGCCGTTCCTGAGAAACTCCAGATCGCCCCGCTGACGCCGTATTGGAAGGTCTTCGAGAGCAGGCCGGGCGTCTCGAAGCTGTTGTTGCTGATCGGGTTGGCTTCGGCGATGGCCACGTTGTCGATCAAGGCGGTGTTGTCGCCGCCCTTCGGGTTGAGGCCCACGAGCCGCACGACATGCATGCCGCTCGTCGCCACGGAGAAACTCGACGTCTCGAATGCGGTGTACTGGCTCGTCGAGGGAGTGACCAAGCCCACTTGGGCGTCATCGACCTGGACGGCGATCTGCTGGGTGCGGGTGGTTCCGAAGGCCCGCTGGACCGCATAAAACGAGATGGCATAGGAGCCGGCGTCGAGGAAGACCGACTGGCTCATGCTGCCGGTGCCTTGCAGGAAGGCGACCTGCGTTCCCTGCGGCGCGACGGAGTTGGACCGCGTGAAACTGCTGCTGTTGGAACTCACGCCCGCCCCGCCGACGTACTTCCAAGGCGATCCGTCCGGCGCGTACTGGTAGGAGGCGGCGACCAATCCGGGCGCCTCAAAGGTGCCGTCGGCAATGGCGTTGGCCTGAGACTGGACGGCCACGTTGTCGATCAAGGCGGTGTTGTCGCCGCCTTGCGGATTGAGCCCCCGGATCAGGATCGTGTGCGTTCCAGCCGTTGCGATGCGGAAACTCTGCGTCTGGTACGAGGCATAGCTTGCGCTGGTGGGCGTGACGTAGGCGACCCGATTGCCGTCGACCGTGATGTAAAGCTGCTGGTAGCGCGACTGGTACGAGCCACGCTGGGCCGCCAGGAAGGTGATCGAATAAGCGCCGGCATCGAGATAGACCGATTGGGTCATGATGCCGTTGCCCTGCACGAAGGCGACCTGGCTGCCGCCGGGCGCGCTGCCGTTGGAGGACGTGAAGGCGCTGGAGTTGCTGGCGATCCCCGCCGTTCCCGTGAAGTTCCACGATGAGCCGCTGGGGGCGTACTGGTACGTGCCCGCTGTCAGCGCCGGTGCCTCGAACGTGCCGTTGTTGACCGAATTCAACGTACC
>CAZFKF010000720.1:0-3797 GCA_964518805.1 uncultured Planctomycetaceae bacterium
CGAACGCCCCGGAGCCCATGCGGATTTCGAGGTTGAACTCGAACCCCGAGCCGAGGATGTTCTTGCCCAGGAAGCCGCATTCGCGGGCCTGTCCCAGGGCCACGGTAAGGCGCTCGACCGCCAGGGGATACTCGGCGCGGACGTAGATGAACCCCTGCGAAGCGCCGATCGTGGCGCCGGCGATGATCATCCCCTCGATGACGCTGTGCGGATCGCCCTCCAGCACGCTGCGGTCCATGAACGCGCCGGGGTCGCCTTCGTCCGCGTTGCAGACCACGTATTTCACGTCGCCGGCGGCCTGGCGCGTGAAGCGCCATTTCAAGGCCGTGGGAAATCCGGCCCCGCCGCGCCCGCGAAGCCCGCTGGAACGGAGCGTTTCGATCACCGCCTCGGGATCCTGGACGGCGAGGACCTTGGTCAGGGCTTGGTAGCCATCGTGGGCGATGTAGTCCTCGATGCGCTGCGGGTCGATCGAGCCGCAGTTGCGCAGGACGATCTTCACCTGGCGGCGAAAGAAATCGATGTCCTGGGTCGAGGCCACCGGCTTGCCGTCGGCCCGCTTGTGGGTCAACCGATGCACTACGCGGCGGCGAATGAGATGCTCGGCGACGATCTCCGGCGCGTCCTGGGGTTTGAGCCTCTCGTAGAGCACGTTGTCGATCTTCAGCACCGGCCCGGCCGAACACGGCCCAAGGCAGCCGGCCTCGACGATCGTCACCTTGTCGGCAATGGAACGCAGCTCGAGTTCCCGCTCCAGCGCGGCTTTGACGGCCAGCGCCCCGGAGGCGATGCAGCCGGCTCCGGCGCAGAGAAGAACTCGCTTATGATTGGATGCCTCGCGCGCTTCCTGCTCGGCGCGCACCGCGTCGCGAAGCGCGTTGAGCTGCTCCGCGTTGGCGATGACTGTCCTCATGCGTTCTCTCCGTTGCTCCCATGGCCAGCGGCCGCCGCCTCGCGACGATAGCGGTCGAGAATCTTCGCAACCTTCGACGGCTTGACGCGCTGGTGCACGTCCTGGTCGATCATCATCACCGGGGCCAATCCGCAGGCCCCGAAACAGCGGCCCACGTCCAGCGAGAACATGCGATCCGAAGTGGTCTCGCCGACCTCGACGCCCAGGGCGTCTTTAAGGGCCTGCAACACCGG
Organism: uncultured Planctomycetaceae bacterium; assembly: GCA_964518805.1. Lineage (GTDB taxonomy): Bacteria > Planctomycetota > Planctomycetia > Pirellulales > Thermoguttaceae > CALFBP01. Next base: position 1,147 of record CAZFKF010000720.1, read on the forward strand.
CTTCCCGCCGCGCACGTAGCACGCCGTGCCCAGGCACACGCGCACCAGATGCTTGCCGCGCGGAACGGTCGTGAAAAACGAATAGAACCCGACCACACCGGCCACTTCGCTGTACGGCTTATTCAGCGCGGCGCTGATTTTCTTGAGCGAGGCTTCCGGGAGGTAGCCGAACATGGCCTGGGCAATCTGCAGCACCGGAATCAGGGCCCCCGGCACGTTGCGATAATCGTCCAGCACCTCGTCCAACTGGGCCAGGAGCTGCTCTTCGGAGGCCTCCTGGCAACAGGTCGACACCGTCTGATTCGTATCCATGCACCCCTCTTTTGCACGCCTCCCGGCGGGTGGGTGCCCGCCGGTGGTCGCGTTCGTGCGTTTGGCAACCGCGGGGAAATGTGCCAGTCTAATCTTCGCTACCTGCTTTTCAAGTTCTGCTAAACTGGAGAAAACCGCCCGAGTCAAGCCCTCCAGACTGTGGTGTGATTGCGGAGGTGGTGGGATCGCGCGAGGAAAAGGCCACAGCACCCCTTAACCCGCAGGCTAACCGGTGGTACGTCCCAAAGGTCGTTAACGCCTTTTCCAAAGCGGCTCGGCGGTGTCCCTTCCCCGACCGCGCGGGGCTACCATAATGGAAATGGCCCCGCCGGGGCAGGTCGCACTGGCATCTTCTCGATCTTAGACTGTTCTTGGCGGTTCGTCCACTGTGGACGGGTCGATGACCGAGTTTTCACCCATTTGGCATACGAAAACGGATATGCGGTACGGATTTCCGGAGGGGTTGCCCTCGTCCGGAATTGGGGCCGCGCAGGAAGGCAACGCCATGCGAGTGCGCGAGTTGATCCAGTTGTTGGAACGGTTCGATCCGGATTCCCAGGTCCGACTGTGCGTGAGTATGCCTGGTCGGGTGATCGAGACCCACGAGCAACTCTGGGTGGGTGACTACGGGGGCGGACCGCAGATCACGACCGCTCGCGATTTCAGGCAGTTCTATGTCTACGCCGGCTGCGGTCTGGAGCAGTTCGTCGGCGACCTCCCGGAACCGAAGATCGACCTCGGCCAGTACGAGAGCCCCGACGTCGCCGCCAAGGTCCACGACTTCTACGTCGTGCACCACAAGCTTCACCAACCGTTGGCATTCCCCGACTTCGACTACGAGACTTGGATCCCGCCGCGCACCGTCTCCGGCGAGTACAATCCGCTGATCGCCAAGATCCTGCGCGAGAAATTGCTGCGCGAGTGAGGGCCGACGACGCAAGCCGCGAAACCCAGAAACGAAACCGCGAATACTGAATGCAGAACGAAACGCATTCCGATTTCAGTATTCGCTGTTCGCGATCTGCCGCTTCGCGATTTCGCTCGCCGCTGGCTACGGGAGCGACGCCTCCTCAAAACGAGGCCCGGTTCTGGCTGCCTTCGCCGGAGGTGCTTGTCGGGGACTTGGGCTTGGGCTGTTCGACGGCGAGCGTGGCCGCGCTAACGACCTGCATCGCCGCCTGGATTTCTTCGGGCGAAAAGTAGGGCTTCGTCATCCCCGTGGCGAACTTGTACTGCTTCCGCGCCAACTCTTCCCAGCTCATGTTGTTGTTCAGGTGCCAAGCCGCAACCTGGGCCACGCGCTGGTTCACTTGGCCCCGCCCGATCATGCGGCAAAGCTCGTGGACGGAGACTTTGTCTGTGGCTTGCTCGATGGGCTTGATCTCGTATTTCACGGCCGGTCGGGGTTCGGCCTTCCCGTGTTCCAGGCAGACGGTGGTGACTTTGAGCTGGCCAACCTTCTCCGGAGCGACATTGAACATGCCCATGCCGCCACCCATGCCACCCATGCCACCCATGCCACCCATGCCACCCATGCCTCCCATGCCTCCCATGCCTCCTCCCATCATCTGGTTGCCGCCACCGCCGCCACCCATGCCACCGTTGCGGCTACTTCGGCCGCTTCCGCCACCCGCGCCGCCAAGCCCACCAGCTCCGCCGAGCTGCGCCAGGGCCGGAACGCCGGCGAACGCCTCCGGCAGCTTGATCGAGAGCGGCTTATCGGTCTTGTTCTTCACCAGCACGTTGGCCTGCGTCGAGTCCTTGGGAATCAACTGGACTTCAATTTGGCCCTTCTCGATTCCCTCGAACATCTCGACGACTTCTCCCGCCGGCGCAACTGCATCGCGCCGGGCGCGCGATCGCTCGCCTGCGGCGAGAAGTGCGGGAAAACACGCCAACACAACCGCCAGACTAACACGGTTCAGCCAGCGCATCCTGTGACCCAAGGCCATGGCTTGATCCCTCCGAGACGATGGTTCGGCAATCAGAACGGCGGGCAACTGCCCGCCATCGTTGTACGGGTTCCTAGTTTCCATCCTAATTCTCCTTTCCGGGAAAACCAAGCAAAAATTCGGAGTTCTCGCCCGCGGGAGGAGCATGCCCACAAAACTCTAGGATACACCACCTGAAAGACTGGTGTCTGTTGGAGAATTCCAAATATTGTCGCAAACGGCCGCGTGCGCGGGGCGGAAATGCCCGCGGAGCCAGTGAGCGTCACAAGTTTGCCTCATGGGCCAGCCGAGTGGTATGGTTGACAGCTTGAGAAAATTTTCTATAAACTGCTTGGTTTAACGCCCTTCCCAAGCATTGGTTTGACACGAGGAGTATCGAATGGCAGA
>CAZFKF010000721.1:0-3796 GCA_964518805.1 uncultured Planctomycetaceae bacterium
CGCCGCTCATCGCGGCCGCAGGGGCGCAAATCGCACGTTTGGATCAACTCCCAGGTCGGGCGCACCGCACGCAATATCATGAACTCAAAACCTTGTTGGCCGCTGGCGTGTCTTGGACTACTCCTTGCGTGCTATGGACGTCCGGCCCTGGGCGCTGGACGGGTTCGACTGGACCTTGTCGCCGACGCGCGTGCCCCGGCGACCAGCCAACAGCAGTGGCTGCAACAACTCTCGGGTGTGGGGGTCACGGATCTTCGTATCCGCACCGGCGAGTCCATCGACAAGGTGGGCGTCGAGGTCCAGGGCACTGAATCCAATCCGCTCTACGTGGTCACGGGGCTGATCACGTCAACGAACGAGTTGGTCGTACCTGGCAAGCGATTCCGGATCGGGGAAGCTGCCCAGGTGGCGAAGTGGCTCGAAGACCTGGCCCGTAAGGGCCTCAAAGAAGAGACTCCGACTGCCGCGTTCGGTCTGAGCGCCGAACAGTATGAGCAGGTTCTCAAGGACCTGTCGCAGACCGTCGGCTTTTCGACTCAGGGCACCGATCGTAAGCAGGCTGTGCGTAAGATCGGCCAACGATTGGGTTTTCCGCTACGGTTCACCGCAGGGCAAGTCGACGCAGGCGACGACGATCAGGTGGCTGAAGAATTGTCGGAACTCTCGTGCGGCACGGCGTTGGCATGTCTCTTGCGTCCGGCGGGGCTGACCCTCGTGCCGCATGCCGGCGGCCGCGATGGCATTGAATACCGCGTGCTAGCGGCCAAAAAGGGAATGGAAGTCTGGCCGGTGGGGTGGCCATCGGAGAAGCCGTTGCCTCAAGTCCTGCCGGCGATGTACGAGTCGTTCAACGCCAACATCCAAGATGTGCCGGTGACCAAGGTCCTCGATGCCGTGACTCAGCGCATGAAGGTCCCGTACCTGTTCGATCACAACGCCTTGGCACGCCACGGCGTCGAGCCGAGCACGAAGAAAGTCAATTCCCCTCAAAGCCGAACGACCTACAACCAGCTCCTGCGAAAAGTCCTCTCGCAAGCGGGACTGAAAGGCGAGGTCCGGCTGGACGAAGCCGGAAAGCCATTCCTTTGGGTTACCACGATGAAGCCGCTCTCGTAGGTTGCTGCTAAAGCCGGAAAAACCATCCACTAGGGGGGTGCAATCGTGGTGGATTACCGGCTAAGTTAGCAATTTACCATTGCCTCGCAAGGCCCGCCGGAGGTCACTTACTCTGCACGCCTGGGCTCGGGCCGTGAAAACAGCCGCTGTTGCACGTCCGCTCTGAAGTGCGCTTCGAGCGTACCACGGAGGGGGTCGTCGTAATCCGCTGAGAGTCTTCCGGAGGCTTGCCGGCTGAGGATGGTTTGGGTGTGGCGCTGATTCGAAGACGACCATGTGCATCTTGGCAATTCAGTACAAGACGGCTCGGGACGCCCCGATCCTGGTAGCCCAAAATCGAGAGGAATCGTACGACCGGCCCACCCAGATCCCGCGCATCCAGGCGGGACGCCCTCGGGTGATTTGTGGGATCGATCGAAAGGGCGGAGGCACCTGGTTGGGGGTGAATCAATTCGGGCTGTTCGCCGCAGTAGCGAATCGGCCCAAGACGGTTATTCCGCCCGACGCGCGATCACGCGGCCTGCTGTGCCGCGAACTTCTGCACTTCGATAACGCCGTGAAGGCTGCCGACCACGCGGCCAAAGAACTCTCCACGGGCCGTTATGCCGGGGCGAACTACGTGGTGGCCGACGCCAAGTCGGCCGCGGTGATCCATGGGGGCGACACAGTCGAGATCGTAGAACTGACTCCGGGCCTGCACCTGATCTCGCAGACCTATCTCGACGACTATAGCGACGAGCGCCAGGAGTTCGTTCGTCGCCTCCTCACGCTGCAGCGGTTGGACTCGGCCGTGGCCTTTCTCGCCGTGGCCAGTCGGACCTTTTCTCGCAAGCCGGACGTGGAAGGGCGTCGCGGCGTCACGATTGCCGGGCCCGAGTACGGCACCGTGTCGTCGACGCTCCTTTCGTTGCCCAAGAAGACCCACAACTCCGTCTACCACTATGCCAGCGGATCGCCGGCCGACCATCCCTACGACGATCTCTCGGCGCTGCTGCGCCAGGTGCTTTCGACGGACAAATGAGAGGGACAATGGGCGGGACGTCGCAGACAACGTTGGCCGTAAAGGTCACCTGCCCGCAGTGAATGAGGCAGGCTCGCTCTTGCGCTTGGAGCCTTGGGCCGAGGAAGCCCGCTCGGCCTGCACCCGGGCGTACAACTCCTCCAATTGCCGGTGTAGGGTCTTCAAATCGGCACGGAGACACTGCGGGGCTTTCACGGATGTCTCTCCCAAGATGCACCTCCTGTGAAACTGCGCAAAACAGGCCGTTGACTCGTTAGGCTCGTCGGCAGGGTGTATAGATCGGCGAAGACGCAGGAGGTGGTTTGAATGATCCCGCGCGGGCGCACTACTCCCGCTGGATTCGCGAGCACCCTCCAAATCGCCTATTCTTCCGAACAGCTAGAACCGGAAGGCTCCAGTCCTCAGAACTGGTGAGGATGCAGGACTCGTGCAAACCATAACACCGGCTATCCGCTGCTCCGCGGCACGGCGGAATTCTACCGGAGTCTGGTCAAGAGGGGAGACGACCGCTGCTACCACGTCTTGCGAACCAACGTCCATGAGGACTTCTGGGGCGTGGACGACAGCATCATGGATCTGGCTGCCATTCGCGGCACCGTCCCCCTGGCGATTCGGGCTTCCGAGATCTGGGAGCCGACGCGGACTTGCGCCGCGGTGGAAGGACCTCCTCGACCACCTGACGCCGTATCCCCAGGGAAGCGACCCGCGATCCAAGGCGCTCACCGGAGGCGTCCTGGCCGACGATGTCTGGGCAGCAGGCCACCTAGGCGACGTCGATGGGCACCGCAACCCCGAAGACGTGTGGCTGACTCCCGTCTTCCCGTTCGAGGATTGGACCCTCCAGACTCGCGATCCGCGGTCCGACCGGATCGTTCGGAGACTGATGCAGCTTGCTCCGCGGTTCCGATCGGTGCTCGAGGGCGAGACCGTCAACACGGCGATTCGCACGCCGATCGCCGCCGTACGAGCAGGCTTTGGCGGGCAATTGCCGGCGATGTCCGAGTGCCGGGGTGGGCGAAGCGGAAGTGACTACGAACCGAGCGGAACGAAAATGGAACGGCGGAATGAAGCGAACTGGAGGTCAAAGTGATGGAAGATCATTCGGGCGAATCCCAGCACCAGCCAGACGACCCACGGGTTCGGTTTGCGGCTGAGCGGACCCTGCTTGCGTGGATGCGGACGGGCTTGGCCCTGATGGGTTTTGGATTCGTCGTCGCCCGATTTGGACTATTCTTGCGGGAGATCGCCGGAGCGGGGCACGTCGCTGTCCATCAGCGATCCACCGGGTGGTCCCTTTGGATTGGCACGGGACTGATCGCCCTCGGCGTGGCCGTCAGCCTCGTGGCGTCGTTCGAGTATTGCCACTTCGTCCGGTTGCTCAGGCAGGGGCGGCCTTACACGCCTCGAACTGCTATGCTTGCGGTGGTCGTCGGCTTCATCCTGGCGATGCTCGGGATCGTGATGGCGGTGTATCTCATCTTGATAAGTTTCTGAGCAGTCCAAGCTGCCGGTTGAGGAGATTGAAACTGTGGTCCAGCATGTCTGTCCTTGGTGGGGCGGCTATTTCATCGACAATCCGCTACGCCGACTGCTCCACAACCCCGAGAAGATCCTCCGGTCTTACGTCAAGCCCGGCATGACGGCGATGGACGTTGGCTG
>CAZFKF010000722.1:0-3795 GCA_964518805.1 uncultured Planctomycetaceae bacterium
CAGCCCAATGTCCAGTCGTCACTACGAGGGGGGGCGAGCCGACTCGGGGCGAGACCTGACCGCTTCAACCTTCGCTCGCCATTTTTCTTGCGTCTTTCTCCTCATTGTGGCGATTTCACGCGCATTTTTCGACCTAAATCGCAATTCATACATTGGGAGGCCGCGCTCTTGGTCTGGCTGCGCCGACAGAGGAGATTGTCTCATGGGTACGATGCAGGATCGACTTCTGGAGCTGGGAGGAGTGTGTATGCATCTTGGAGTAGGCGATGGAAGACACCCGTGCTCGCTAGAACGCGGCCTATTCTGTGAGGAGGCATGGAAAGGCATAGCCGGTAGGCTCGGACTCGTGCGGCGCGATGTCGAAATCGCCCGTTGCGTCCTGGCTGGCTGGAGCGACAAGAAGATCGTCTCTACGCTTGGCCTGTCGTGGGACACGGTGCAAACCCACATGAAGAACCTGCACCGCAAGCTCCGCATTCACAGCCGCGTGGAGTTGGCGACTCGGGTCTACGACGCCTATATAGCCTGGCGCGGCGAATTGCCGACCTCACCGCACAAACATATACTCGCCGATAGGGGTAACGAAGATTCGTCAACCGATTCCGGTTGTCGGCGCTTGTATTATAGTTCGCGCGGCCTGAAATGATCTGTTCTTGTCCTTTGAGCCGTATTTTGATACATCGGGGCCGGTTCGCTATGGGAGTGGCGGACGGGGCGTTGGTTCATGGACGAACGGAGGTCAAGGATGGCTTGGTTTCGAGTGCATTTGTCGGAGGAAGAGCAACGGATTGTGGAGGAGGAACGACGGGAGCATCCGCACGCGCCGACGCGGCAAAAACTGGAAACCCTGTGGCTGCTGCACCACGGCCTCACCCAAGAGAAAGCGGCAGAGATCATGGGCGTCGGCGTAGCGACGGTGAAACGGTACGTGAAGGCGTATCGGGACGGCGGGCTCGGTGGTCTACGGCATTGGGGGAAGAAGGGCCAGATTGGTGCGCTGGAGTCGCATCGCGATTTACTCGCCGAGTCGTTCCGAAAACAACCGGCTCGGAGTGTGGCAGAGGCGGCCGACCGCATCGAGCAACTGACCGGGATTCGTCGTGGCCCGACGCAGACGCGGTTGTTCTTGAAGAAGCTTGGGTTGCGTTGGCAGCGGATGGCTGCCATTCCCGTTCCCCCCAAAAAAGTATCGAGGAACACGTGGCGGAGCAGCAGCAGTTTCTCGCTGACGAACTGAGGCCCCGGCTGGACGCCGCCGAGGTTGGCCAGGGGCACGTGTTCTTCGTCGATGCGGCGCACTTCGTGTTCGGCACCTTCCTGTGCTGCCTGTGGTCGTTCGCGCGTTTGTTTGTGAAGGCGGCGTCGGGACGGCAGCGGTTCAACGTCTTGGGGGCGTGGAACGCGGTGACGCGGGAACTGATCGCCGTGACCAACACGACCGTGGTCAACACGGAAACGATGTGCGAACTGCTGCGCGAGATCGCGGCCCGGCAACTGGTGGGGCCGATCACCATTGTGCTCGACAACGCCCGCTACCAGCGGAACGCCACTGTACAGGCCCTGGCCGCCCAATTGGGAATTGCCTTGCTGTACCTGCCTTCGTATTCGCCGAATCTGAACCTGATTGAACGGCTGTGGAAGTTTATCAAGCGAAGGGAACTCTACGGCCGGTATCACCCACGTTTCGATGAGTTCCGAACCGCGATTCAGACGTGTCTGTCTGAAGTCAGTACCGCTCACCGGAATGCCCTCAAGAAACTGATGACCCTTAACTTCCAGACATTCGAGAACGTATCACTATTGTCCGCGTAGGGTATAGACGCGACGAGCGGTATCGTGGGATTCGTTCGGCAAACGGTCCACAGGATCGAAGAGGCCAAAAACGTGGACGATAAGTCCACGGGTCTTCTTGCAATCTTCGGTCGCGAGGTCCGATGGCGGAGAGCGCTGCATTGGTCATGTTTTCGCGGAGGCGAAAGATGTCTGGCGTCCCCAAGACCCTCGTGACAATCGCCACGTACAACGAGATCGAGAACCTCCCGAGGCTGGTGGAAGAGGTCTTCTCGGCTGTGCCCCAGGCCGAGATTCTGGTTATCGACGACCATTCGCCTGACGGCACTGGCCAGTGGTGCGGCCAGCGGGCGGCCGAAGATTCTCGCCTTCACTGTATTGTCCGGGGATCAAAACTGGGCCTGGGTACGGCCATCGTCGCCGCAATGCGCTATGCCGTCCAGCACGGCTACCAGTACATGCTCACGATGGATGGCGACTTCAGTCATCATCCCCGCGATCTGCCGGCGCTCTTGGCCGGGATGGACCCGGCCGAGGGACGGTGGGTGGACGTGATGATCGGCTCACGCTACGCCCGCGGCGGCAGGACCGAAGGCTGGCCCCTGCCAAGGCGTATTATGAGCCGGACGATGAACCTGGGTGTGCGGTGGCTCTTGGGGCTGGGACCTCGCGACTGTAGCGGCGGCTACCGGTGTTACCGGACCGCGTGCCTGGCTCGGCTCGACTTCGGCGCGATCCGTTCGCGCGGGTATGCGTTTGAAGAAGAGGTACTCTGGCGCTTGAAAAGACTAGGGGCCCGTTTTGGAGAAACCCCGATTGTCTTCAGCAATCGCCAGCGCGGAGCGTCCAAGCTCGGGCTCACGGAAATGACTTCCGCGATGTGGAATGTATTCAGGCTTTGGATGTTGGATGTGCGTGACCGGATTGGTGGCCGTTACTTCCAGGGCGAACCGCAAGGAGTGCCGACAACCGGCGCGTCGCCAAGTGGAAACGGAGGCGACTTGACAGGCCCTCGGCGCTTACGCTGCCCGGCGCAGCCGGTCGCCGGCCTCGATGTACCCCCTGGGGGGTTAACGAAGATTCGTCTGCTATCTTCAGCGATCGGCGCTTGGATTAAGGGCGCATAGGGGTATAGTGGGATGCGTTCGGCCAAGCGGTCCCGACGACAGAAGAAGCCGGAACGCGGAGGATAAGTTCGCGGGCATCCTTTTGATCGTTGGCGCCGAGGTGCGGTTGCGGATGGCGTTGGCTCGTCCTTCCGGGCGGAGGCGAAAGATGGCAAGGCGTGTGGTGCGTGGCATTGTCTGTTCGCTCACAGGCTACGATGTGGTCCGCATCGCAGTCGGAGCCTTGTTGCTGACTGCGGCCGGGCTGAAGACCCATGAGTTGGTCACCGAGCCGGTTCCTGGGACTGGGTTGCTGGACTCCCGTTGGCTATTGACGCTCACGGTCGAATTTGAGTTGTTGCTCGGTCTTTGCTTGTTGGCGAACATCTGGCCGAAGCCGACGTGGGCTGTTGCCCTGGCTTGCTTCGGCCTCTTCACTTGCATCTCGCTTTACAAGGCGTTTTCAGGTCACGCGAGTTGTGGTTGCTTCGGCCGTGCGCCGGTCAATCCTTGGTACACGGGCACACTCGACTTGGTTGTTGTGTGTTCATTGGTCCGGTGCCGACCAAAGGAGTCGCTCTTCACGATGCGCCACGCAATCGCTGCGTCGGCAATCTGGCTCGCCATTGGCCTCTCCGTCGCGTATGCGATGGGAACCCACCGTCCGACAACCCTCGCCAAAAATGGCATCATTCCGGGCGACGGGAACCTCGTGATTCTTGAGCCTGAGAATTGGGTTGGGAGTAGATTCCCATTGTTGTCCTACATTGAAGACTTTCCTCAAATGATCGGTCCCGGCAAGCCCCCGTTGCGTGAACGACTTGCTAATGGCGATTGGTATCTTGTGTTGTCACGCCGCGGCTGCCCGAGGTGCGAAAAGCTTCCCACACAGTTGCAT
>CAZFKF010000723.1:0-3794 GCA_964518805.1 uncultured Planctomycetaceae bacterium
TCATGTCCATGAGGTATTGGCTGGTGCCGCGCAGGAAGGCCGGATTGAAGAACGCGTCGCGGCAGATGGCGGTGATCGCCTTCCGGCCCTTGTAGCGGGCCACGATCTCGGGAATGGCGCCGAGCACGTCGTCGGCATCGGGATCGGGCGGGCGGTAGCTCTTGAGGTCCTCGGGGCGCTTGATCGGCCCTTCGACCGGCGCCGGCGTGCTCTCGGGCCCGAACGCCCGGATCACGCCCCACTTGTCGCGGAACAGCCCCCGCGCCTCGTCGATGAAATCGACGTTCTCCCGGCTCCACGAACTGCGGTTCTGGCCCACGTTGTCCATCCCCAGCCAGTCGTTGAACTGGTAGTAGTCGCAGCCGGGGAGGAGGGCCTGCATCACGCGCGCATCGATCACGCACTCGAAATACGGCACCCGGTCCGGCAGCCGCCGCTCCAGGGCCGCGATGACGCGCTCTCGCGAATTCATGGTGGTGACTCCGGGCTCTTGGGCTGTCTCACACGTGCCATGGGGCGCGCAGGGGCCGGTCGAGCATGCGGTTGGCCTCGTCGTCGCCGGGGATCTGTTCCTTGTCCGGATCGAAGCGGATTCTCCGCTTCAAACGCATGGCGATGTTGCCCAGGTGGCACAGCGTGGCCGTTCGGTGGCCGATCTCGACCGGTTCGATGGGGTCCTTGCGGCTCTTCACCGCGTCCAGGAAGTTGCGTGCGTGGTCGGGAATGTAGAACTTCGAGGAGTCCTGCGTGCGTTCCGGGTTGCTCACCGGCAGGTGGATTTCGTTGGGGCCGATGACCGAGGTCTTGAGCGATGCAGGCCGGGTGTGCAGGCCCGAGAAGTCGAACTGGACCCAGCCTTCTGTCCCCTCGAAGCGGCAGCCGAAGTGGGGCGGGGCTGTCTGGCAGATCAGCTCCAGCCCGTCGGCATATCGGGCCCGGAAGGAGACCTTCGTGGCCGTGTTGTAAAGCCCGCCTGGCTTGGGCCACTCCGAGCCCAGATCCTCATACTCGATCGGCAGCGTGTCGCTGTTGCCGCTGCCCCATTGGGCCATGTCGTTGCTGTGGCAGCCGAAGTTGGTGGTCTGGCCCCCGGAATAGTCCAGATTGAAGCGGAACCGATACAGGCACCGGCCGGGATGGTACGGGGCCAACGGCGCCGGTCCCAGCCAGAGGTCGTAGTCGAACCCTTCCGGCACAGGGGTGGGCTTCCAGCCGGGCCCGGGGTCTTCGGCGTTCTGTTTGGCGATGAAGGTGAGGATCCGTTGCACCTTGCCGATGCGCCCGTTTCGCACCAACTCGCAGCCCAGGCGGTTGGCCGGACTAGAGCGGAACTGGCTGCCGGTCTGGAAGACCCGCTTGTGTTTGCGCACCGCCTCGATCATCGCTCGGCCCTGCCGCACGGTCAGCGACATCGGCTTTTCGCAGTAGATGTCTTTGCCGGCCTCGGCCGCCATGACCGTGATCGGTGCGTGCCAATGGTCGGGCACGACGATGACCACCACGTCGATGTCTTTGCGCGCTAGGACGTCGCGAAAGTCGTTGTAGGCGTCGCAGCCCTTGTACTGCCCCGAGGGCGAATTCTTCGCATAGAACGCGTTGACCTTTTCCTGCGTCGGCTTCCGCCCGAGGTACTGCTCTGCCGTCAGGTATCCGTGACTGGCGGTGTTGACGTCGCACACGGCCAGCACCTGGACGTCGGGCTGTTCGAGGAACGCCGGCAGATCGAGCGTGCTTTGATTGCCGTTGCCGATCACGGCCACGTCGATGCGGTTGCTCGGGGCGTAGCTGCCGAACACCGAGCCGGGCACGACCCACGGCACACCGACGACCGCCGAACCGGCGATGGTCTTCAGGAGACTCCGGCGGGTCGAGAGCCGGCCGCTCGACACACGACGCGAAGAACGTGACATGGTATGCTCCCTTCGTTGGTTGGCCCGAGCGTTCGCTGCCCCCGAGGAGGACCGTGTCCCGCAGATCGCGGCCTCCGGTCGCACGGTTCCTGTTGTATCGTCTGGCGGCGGAGACCTCAAGATCCCGCCCACGGCGTCTTGCGGCACGGGCCGCGACCGGCCAGAATGAGGCGGAATCAAGAGGATGTTGCAGGACCCGTAGGATGGGTCTCCGACCCGTCCCGCAATCAAGTCCGTCCCGGTCTTGAAACCGCTTGATGGATACGGTTCTCCGATTCCAGGCATGGGAGGTCTCTCGGATGCAGCGAACGGCGATTGGCACGGCCGTGGTGTTCTGGTTCGCCCTGTTGGGCGCGGTCTCAGCTCAAGTGGCGCGGCCGGCGACGAACTTGACGCTCGTGACCGACCGGCCCCAAGCGGTGTACTCGGCCGGCGAGAAGGTCGGGTTCGTCGTCGCGGTCGACGAGGGCGGCCGTCCGGTGCATCAAGGAAAGGTCGCCTACCGTCTCACCATCGACGGGGCCAAGCAACTGGCCAGCGGCACCGTGGATCTGTCGGAGACCGGCGCAGTGATCCATGGGTCGCTTTCCGAGCCCGGGTTCCTTCAGTGTCAGGTGATGTATCGCAGCGGGACGAAAGAGTTGCTCAGCGGGCTGGCGGCGGCAGCCGTCGACCCCAAGAAAATCCCGCCCAGCCTGCCGGTACCCGAGGACTTCGACGAATTCTGGCGCCAGCAAAAGGCCAGGCTGGCGGCCGTGCCCTTGAGGCCCGTGTTGACGCCCGTCGCCGCCGCCGACCGAACGGTGGAGTGCTTCGACGTGCAGACGCCGTGCGTCGGCCCGGAGCCAATGTCGGGCTATTTTTCCCGGCCCAAGGGGGCTAGACCGAGGAGTCTGCCGGCCGTGCTTTTTGTCCACGGGGCGGGCGTGCGCAGCTCCATTCTCGGCGGCGCCGCGGCCACCGCGCACGCCGGGGCCCTCGCCATGGACATCAACGCCCACGGCATCCCCAACGGCAAACCGGCCGAGTACTACGAACAGTTGAGCCAGACAACGCTCAAGGGCTACCCGGCCAGAGGTCGGGAACACCGCGAGACGTGCTATTTCCTTGGGATGTTCCTGCGTCTGGTGCGGGCCATCGATTTTCTCACCCGCCAGCCGGAGTGGGACGGCGCGGTCGTGGCCGTGTCGGGCGCCAGCCAAGGCGGTGGGCAGGCGATTGCCGCGGCGGGGCTCGACCCCCGGGTAACCTTCATTTCCAGCGGCGTTCCGGCCATCTGCGATCATTCCGGCGGGGCGATCGGACGCATCAACGGCTGGCCGAAACTCGTCCCCAACGGTCCCGACGGAAAGCCCGATGCCAAGATCCTCGAAGTCGCCCGCTATTTCGACGGCATGAACTTCGCCACCCGGACCAAGGCCGAGGCGATCTTCAGCGTCGGCTTCATCGACGTCACCTGCGCCCCGACCAGCGTCTACGCGATGTACAACAACTACTCCGGCCCGAAGCAGATGATCGAAAAGCCCTTGATGGGCCACGCCCAGCCGCGCGATGTGAGCGAAGCCATGCACAAGGCCCTGTGGGAGCACATCCGCCGGATGAAGGAAGAGAAGTCCAAGGGAATGAGTTTGTCCGCCCTTGGGAACAATAGTCACAACCTGTAGACCTGTAGGGGTCCTCTGCGAACACCACCCTGTGGCGCCGCCGCATTCGACAGCAATTCCGGCGCTCACAGGGCACCCTGCAACGATGGACACGGACGGGCAATTCCCGGTCACTTTGTCAGGAGGCACACCGATGAACGACAGCGATGCCTTCGAAGAGGGCTATGACGCTTACTGGGACGGCCTCCCTGTTGAGGACAACCCCCACGATCCGGCTGAG
>CAZFKF010000724.1:0-3791 GCA_964518805.1 uncultured Planctomycetaceae bacterium
AGGTTCGGTCGCGAGTATCCCCGCTGCCGCCGGACAAAACCATCAAGAACAGCGCGTGTCTTTGAGCATCGGCCAGGGGCACGCGGTACTGGCTTCTCCGGCCGACCCATTCGATTCGTTGCCCGCGTACACGATCCGATGTCTGGTTGCCGAAGCGAGCCAGAAATCGCGGTCTGTGCAGGCCACAAGCGGCCCGTCTCGCCGGTCAGACAACACGGTCCACGCAGCGTCCACGCCTGTCCCTGCCAGCCGTGCCCCGGCGCAAGTGATCGCGGTTAAGCAACCGAAGCAGAAGCCAAGCGGATTGGCCGTGCTGCCGGAATCGCCCGATGTGCGGCCAGCTCGCGTAATCCGCCGCGCGATCGCCACCGCGCCGCAGGACAGGGCATCCTCGGCAGACCAACCTGGCGACGCAGCCGAACAGAAGACCGAGGACTCACAGGCGCCGAATCCAACCAAAGAACCCCCCCTCACCGTTCCGACGGCGATGCTCCGTTCTCCGGGCGCAGAGAATTCGGACAACCTTGGGCCTCACGCGGTTGAACTCGAACAGTCAGCACGGGCCAACACGATTCTCCCCGTGGCGGCCGTGGAGCAAGCGGAACCGGCCGCCAAGCCGCAACAAACGGGCCAGAAGTCCGGCGAGACCCGCGAGAAGCCCGAGTCGGAAGGCGCCGATGCGGCGATTACCGCCCTGGAAGGCCGGCCGATTACGTCCTTGACGGTGAACATCGGACACAAAGCTGGGGCGACGCCCAAAGACATCGGACGAGAACAGTTGACGCGCATGCAGGCCAGGACGCCCGACGACGTCTTTGGCCGCAACTGGCCAACCGTGTGCTATGAATGGGATGCTCCGGCCCTGGCGCATCGTCCGCTGTACTTCGAGGAGGTGAATCTCGAACGCTACGGCTACGGCATGAAGTACGTGCGGGTTGCCCAGCCGGTCATTTCGGCCGGCCAGTTCTTTGCCACGGTGCCCACGCTGCCGTATCGGATGCTGGCCGAACCCGCGCGCGACCCGGTGTACACGCTGGGACACTACCGTCCGGGAAGCGACGTTCCGTATTGCCCGGTGTATCCGCCTTTGAGCGTGAGCGGAGGCGTGGCCGAGGCGGGGGTCGCCACCGGATTGATCTTTCTGATCCCCTGACCGCCGGCGTCCGCTACTGCCGCTCCTGCGCCCACTGCATGGCGACGCGGACCAACTCCACGTCGTTCTCGACCTTCAGCTTCTCCCGGATGTTGGCCCGCTGCTTCCACACGGTCTGAACGGTGACGTTCTTTGCGGCCGCGATCTCCTTGAGCGTCTTGCCGGACAGCAGCAGGTCGAGGACGCCTTTCTCGCGCGGAGTCAACTGGCTCATGCGCGTGGCGAACTCGGCGGTCGACTCCTGCCACTTCTGTTCCGAGCACCGAGCGAGCGCCTTGTGGACGTATTCGAGAAGCACCGCGCCGTCCACGGGCTTCTCGAGGAAATCGAAGGCCCCCGCCCTGAAGGCCCTCGCGCACGTGGGCACATCGCCATGGGCGGTGATGAAGATGATGGGCAACCGCACGCCTCGCATCCAAAGACGCCGCTGCACCTCCAGTCCGCTCATTTCGGGCATGCGGACGTCGAGAATCAGGCACCCGATCTGTTCCGGCATGTACGCTTCCAAGAACTCCCGACCCGAACCGTAGGCTTGCACGGGCAGGTCGGCCTGCTGGATCAGCCAGCACAGGGAGCGAAGTGCCCCGGGGTCATCGTCGACGACAAACACCGTTGGCTTGCGACCCGTCATGACGGCTCCCTCTTGCCCAATGGCAACGCGACGTGAAACGTGCAACCCTGATCCGGATTGCTGGACGCCCAGATGCACCCGCCGTGGGCCTGGACGATGGACTGGCTTACGGCGAGGCCCATCCCCATCCCTTCGGCCTTCGTGGAGAAGAACGGCTCGAAGACCTTCTCCAGTTCCTCTTCGTGGATTCCCATCCCGAAATCGCACACTTCCAGCATCACGGCGTCGTCGCTGTGCCGCATCGTGCGGATCTGCAAACATCGGTTTGCCTGCGGCGTCTCTTCCATGGCTTCCGCACCGTTGCGCACGAGGTTCATGATAACCTGCTCGATCTGAATCGGGTCGCCCTGGATCGAAGGAAGGTCGTCGGCAAGGCAGAGGGCCACCCGCGTGCGACGCTGGTCCAACTCAGTCCCAAACAATCGCACGACCTCTTCCACGAGATCGTTCAGCGACACTTCCGACAGTTGCAGTTCGTGTTTCTGGACGAATCTCCTCACTCGCCGGACGATTTCCGCCGCGCGGTTGGCCTCCTGGCCGATCTGCTGCAGCACGGCGACGAGCTCCTCGTCCTGGTTGGAATTCTTGAGTAGTCGTCGGACGGCCCCGTGGGCGTAGTTGTTGACCGCGTAGAGCGGCTGGTTCAATTCGTGCACAAGGCTTGCGGCGATTTCTCCGATCATGCTCAGGCGAGCGACGTGCGCCAACTCCGCGCGATGCTCCTGTAATTGCCGATGGTGGGCCTGCTTGAGCAATTCGTTGGCCTGCTTCAAATCCTCGACGTCGGAAGCGGATCCGATCCAGCACACCACGTTACCGTCTGAATCCAGCACCGGAGCGGCCCGCGCAACGTGCCAGCGATAGGCACCGTCGGACGCGCGCCGCAGGCGGTATTCGATTTCATACGGTTGGCGGTGATCCTCCGCGTCGTGGGCGTGCTCGGTAACGCGCAGCAAATCGTCCGGATGCACCGCGGCGAGCCAACCACGAGCCCGCACCTGAGCCGGAGTCTGGCCCGTATAGTCATACCAACGCCGGTTGCACTCGATCTCCAACCCATCGGGACTGCTCCGCCAGGCGATGTGCGGAATCGTCTCGACGAGCAGGCGATAGCGCTCTTCGCTGGCCTTGAGCGACTCCTCGGCCTGTTTTCTCTCCGTGATATCCCGGGCCAGGATCAAGGCCAGAGGCTGGCGGTCGGTGTGCAGCCGGGTGAGCGTCAAGTTGACTGGAATCCAATCGTCGGCAAACCCGCGGCGAAGGGAGTAGCTCTCCTGCGAGTGGAACGTCTGGGTCGAACGCATGGCCCGCTGCAAACGCGGCATGGCGTTGTCGCACTCCGATCGCAGCAACTGGATCACCGGCAAACGCAGCAGACTTCCGCGCGACCGCCCGGTGAGACGCTGGGCCATCGGATTGACATCCAAGACCTGCTCCGTCTCGGGGTCCACGACGAAGGCTGCGTCGCCAATTTCCTCGAACAGGGTCTGGGCAAACTCGGGGGCGTTGGCGGGATTCATGGCCTCCCCCCGGGGTTCCATGTGTATAACGACACATCGTCGACCCATACCTGGTCGGTGCCGGCTGCGTCGATGACCAGATTGCGGTCCCCAGACCGCGAGGGAAAAGGCGGAGCGTCGAAAACCACCGTGTACATCTGCCAACGTGCGGTCGGCACGACCCAAAGGACATTGCGAAGAAGCCAGCATTCGCTGGTCGGTGTGCCCGCCGGCGAGGGCAATCGCTCGCCGACTCTGCGAATTCGGCTTGCCGCAACGCCGGTGTCGTTCGGCGGAATGTCGAACGACATCCGGAAGTAGACTCCCAACGTCGCTTTGCCGAGTTGCGAACGGGCACGGTACCGAAGCACGGTGATCGCCCCCGGAGCCGGCGCGCGTTCGATCGGTTGATAGCAACCCAACAGATCGTTCGCATGCGCCGGGTCCAAATTTGTCAGCACGAGGGCGGAATTGCCGGGGTCGTCCCGCGTGGGCCCCACGCTGACCC
>CAZFKF010000725.1:0-3789 GCA_964518805.1 uncultured Planctomycetaceae bacterium
CCGAGCCTTCGCTCGGCGCTCGATACGTTGCCTTCAGGCAGCCGTGCTCGAAGTCGTCGAGGATCTCCTTCCACACAGGTTCCGCAGGACCGATGCACACGGCGTCGGCGTGCGCGGCCGCTTCGTGCGGCAAGCTCGTGGGATGCAGGCCGCCGAGAACGACCTTGGCTCCGCGCCGCCGCCACCGGTCGGCCAGTTCATAGGCCCTCCCGGATGAGGAAATATAGGTCTGAATGCCCACGAGATCGACATCCTCGCGTACCTCGGACGATTCGACGTGTTCGTCGCGGACGAGGATCTCCCAGCGATCGTCCGGCGTCAGCCCGGCGACCGTGAGCAGGCTCAACGGCGGGAACCGCGAGTACTTGATGAGCCGGAACCGGTTGTCGTGGAGTTGCTGGAGCGAGGGCAGGACGAGCAGAAGTCGGCGTTTCATGGGACTGCTCCTGTAAAGAACTTTGTGATACAAAGCGAACGCTCAAAAAAAAGAGTGGCCCGGAGTTGCCTTCTTACGACGTTTCTCCTGTGGACGGATCGGCCCGTTCGACGATCTGACGCAACGTGCCCAGGTAGCGTTCGAAGGCTCTGCGTCCCTTCTGCGTCAGCCGCATCGACGTGTGCGGACGCCGGCCGCGGAAGGACTTCTGAACCACGATGTAGCCGGCCTCCTCAAGGGTCCGCGAGTGCGCGCTGAGGTTGCCATCGGTAAGGTTCAGCATCGTCTTCAATTCGTTGAAGCTCAATTCCGGCGAGACCGCCAGCGCAGCTACGATCGCCAGACGCACTCGCTCGTGAATCACCGCGTCGATGTCGTCGGGTTTGATCGGCTCGCTCATGGCGTCCTTTCCTGCCTCTGACGCCAAAGGATGTAGCATCCGAAGGCAATGTGCAACATGCCGAAGGACAACGCCGCGGCCAGCACTCCGTACGCCGGAAACGCCATGAGGGCCAGGACGCCCAGGGCGATAAAGGTCAGTCCGAGGACGCGCGGCGGACGGATCGAGAACAGCCCCGCCGTGTACACCCCCGTGCCGTAGAGCATCATCCACACCGGGACGATATATCGGACCTCTTCGCGCTGGGGCTCGATCGGGCCGAGGAATCGCACCGTCAGCACCATGGCCACCACGACGCTCGGTGTCAGAGCGAAGGCAGCCACACGGGCCGAGCGGATCGTGGGCGAGAGCCCCTGGCGTTTCGCCGCCCGGGCCGTGAGAAGCACTTCCACCAGCACGCCCAGAATGCCGATCGCGAACCACATGACGCAGAAGACCGCCTGGCGATCGAAGGGCAGATCGACAATGTCCGCAAAGTCCAGCGAGCGAAACATGGCAAAGCTGGCCGCACATCCGGCCAGCACGAGCATGCCCCCGATGACCGCGGCCGTGCCGGGCAAGAGCGTGCAGAGCGTTGCCTGCTCCATGATTCGCTGAATTTCCTGCATGCGAGCGCGGGCTTCATCGGTGTCCATGGTTCACCCCATCGTCGGGAGGTTGCTTTGCACTGCAAAGTAATTTATCACGTCGTAAGAACGGTGTCAACCGGCCATCCTTCGGACGATCCGCTCGTCCACTGAGGTCCACCAAGACATCGGTGCCATCCCGCGGCAGATGCTGCGTCCCGACCCGACGCGTCGTTGCCCAAAAGGGGGCGAGCGGAACTCGCAGCCTGCCGACGAATGGTTGAAAAATTAGGACTCGGTAGCGGTTCGTCAAGGCTATCGCCGTCGCTTTGGCCACGCTAGAATCCGGCACCAAACTCGATGTCTTCTGCAATCCATGCGGTGATCCCCTCAAGGTTGAACACCGGTTGGAGCCGATTGAGGGGAGGCTGAATGGATTTCTTGCTCTCGCCGTGCGCGGCCCGTCTGCGAGCCGCGGCCGTCGCGCTTTTGCTCATTGCGTTGTTTGAATGTCGGATCGGTGAGTTGGGTGCTCAGCCGCCGAAGAAACGCGGGCCGTACGAGGCCGAGAGCGGTGGGGTGCGAGACGTCCGTTCCACCCACTTCCTTCTCCATACCGACCTTTCGGGTCGCGAGGCGGAGGAGCGGGTCGAGCGACTCGAGACCATGCTCCGGTTGATCTCGACCTATTGGGGCCGGCCGATGCAAGGCGTGATCGAATGCTACGTGGTCCGTGATTTGGATGCGTTTCCGCAGGCAGGTATGTCCCCGGCGGGGGTCTCCGCCATCCGGACGTGCGGCGGCGTTACGCTCATGCGCACCGTTTCGGACGGCCGGCGTTACCTGGCCAAGTCGGTGGTCTACGCAAACGATCGGCCCGAGGTGGTCCAGCACGAGGCGGTCCACGCCTACTGCCATCACACGTTCGGCCAGACCGGCCCGGTTTGGTATTCCGAGGGCATGGCCGAAATGGGCCATTACTGGTCGGAGACGGATCTCGCCGTGCGCGCCCCATCGCGCGAGACCCGGTTTCTCCGCGAGCATCCGCCAAAATCGATTCAGGAGACCCTGTCGCCGTTTCAAGTCAGCGGCGACTCGTGGCAGAACTACGCCTCGCGTTGGGCCCTCTGCCATTTCCTGGCCCATAATCCCAACTATTCGGAGCAATTCCTTTCTCTGGGCCGGGGGCTCTTGGGGGGGCGGAGTGTCACCTTCGAGCAGACCTACGCTCTCGTGGCTCGTGAACTGGCGCTTGAGTACTTCTTGTTTCTGGAACACATTTGTCCGGGCTACCGCGTCGACCTGTGTACGATAGACTGGAAGAAGAGGCCCGCTTGCCTTCGGTCGGGCCGGATGGTGACCGCGACCGTTGCGGCTGGCCGCGGCTGGCAGCCAGCCGGCCTCAGTGTTGGGGCGGGGATGCCCTATGAATACTCGGCCACTGGCACCTGGCAGATCACCGGACAACGTCGGGAGTTCGATGCCGATGGGGAGGACAGCGGCCGCGGCCGGCTCGTGGGCGCCATACTGAAGGACTATCGGCTTAGCCCCGAGTTCGAATTGGGGACGGAAGGCGTGTTGAGACTCGCGGCAGGCGGGGACCTCCTTCTCCGCTGCCGCAACGCATGGGGCGAGATGGCCGGCGACTCCGGTCGCGTGACGGTTACGTTCAGGCTCCAGGGACGCGGCCCAACGCCTCGCAGGCGGGAGGGAAAGAACCATGCCGACGGAGATTCGATCCGCGAGTAGACTGCCCTTGGCACCGGCCAGGGGCCACAGGGCCCCCTTCGTCATTGGCAAAGCGTGGTTGACGGTCTTGGGGGAAGACGGTGCCCGTCCTCTGCGCCGCGCTCCGATCGCCCTTGGCGTGTCCCGTGCAGCGACCATTGTGGCCGCCGTCCTCGGCGTCCTCCTGTTGTCGAAATCGCCTCAAGGGCTTGCACAGGATCGCGATCCATGGGCCGAATCGAGGGCCAGGCTCGTTCAGTACGAGGTGGCTGGCGCCGGCGTGAAAGACACCCGCGTCTGTGACGCGATTCGCACCACGCCGCGGCACGAGTTCATTCCCGCCTCCTTGCAGCGGTACGCCTACCTGGACATGGGATTGCCGATCGGCGAGGGGCAGACAATCTCCTCGCCGTTCATCGTGGCCTACATGACCGAGCAACTCCGGCCGCAGCCGACGGATCGCGTTCTTGAAATCGGCACGGGAAGCGGATATCAGGCTGCGGTTCTGAGTGGGCTTGTGGCCGAAGTCTATTCGATCGAAATTGTCGAATCCCTCGGCCGACGTGCGGCCAAGACGCTTCAGCGGTTGGGATACCGGAACATCAAGACGAAGATCGGCGACGGCTACCAAGGCTGGCCGGAACACGCACCCTACGACA
>CAZFKF010000726.1:0-3785 GCA_964518805.1 uncultured Planctomycetaceae bacterium
CTGAATCATTGCGGCAAGAAGGAGCGGTTGGAGGTGCTTCGCGGTCTGGAAGAGGGGGCTTACCCGGCCCTCGTGGCCAATCAGGTGCTCGACGAAGGAGTCGACTTGCCGGAAGTCAAGGTCGCCATCGTCATCGGCGGGACAGCGTCCAGTCGTCAGGCCAAGCAGCGGCTGGGGCGAGTGCTTCGCAGGTCGGGAAACGCCCGGGCGGTGCTGTACGAGTTGGTGTGCGCTGACACCAACGAGGAGCACCGCTCGCGCCGCCGTCGAAAGAGCGACGCTTACCAAGGGATCCGCCATCGAAGGACGAACGGACGGTCGGCCGGGCCGTCCCCGTGAGGATGCCAGACTTGCTGCGCAGCATTGCGCGAGTCGAGCAGCGCGCCGCGGCGAATCAGCAGAAAATGAGCGACGGCAAACACTTGGATTCGCCGTCGCTCCCCCCCTACAATCGCCTCGGCAGCCGCTGCTGCTGATTGCGTCGCGATGCCGCACACCATAGAATTCAGGTACGTCTCTATGGTGAGCTACTGGGGGAGGTCGTCGCAATGCTCGCTCGACGGATTGGGGCCTACGTGTGCCACTGATTGCGGATAGAAGGTCATGGCTGTTCTACGGACGCTGAAGGGGTTGGAGCCTGGGAAGCTTTTCGAAGTCGGCGATTCGGCGGTGCTTGGACGCCAGCCGGACTGCGACATCGTGCTGGATGTCGGGGCGGTAAGCCGGCAACACGCTCGCATAACGCGCGTCGGCCAGGACTATTACGTCGAGGATTTGCAGAGTCGCAACGGCACGTACTTGAACGGAAACCGCGTCGAGGGACGGCAAATCCTCTCGGAGAACGACGAACTGAAGATTTGCGATCTTGTGTTCGCGTTTCACGACGACCTCCGGCAGGGGCAGGACCTGGGGTCGTCCAGTCGCTCGCTTGCGCAGACTCTCGACGCCGTGCAGATGGTCGACGACGAGCGCGATGCGACCGGTTCGACGATCATGTCGAAGCTGGAAGTCTCGACCGGCAGCACGAGCATGCGTCTGACGGTCAATCCCGAGGTGAAGTTGAAAGCCCTCCTGGAGATTGGCCGCAACCTCGGGCGCGCGGTACGCCTCGGCGAGGTCTTGCCGCGGCTGTTGGACAACCTGTTCAAGATCTTCATTCAGGCCGACCGCGGATTCATCGCCCTCATCGACCAGCCGGGCGGCAAGCTGGTGACCAAGACCGTCAAGTTCCGCCGCGAAGAAGGGGGCGAGCGGATCCGGATGAGCCGCACGATCATCAACAGCGTGATGGCCAGCAAGGAGGCGATCCTGTCCGCCGACGCGTCGACCGATTCTCAGTTCCGCATGAGCGAGAGCATCGTCGACTTCCAGATCCATTCGGTGATGTGCGCGCCGTTGTTGGACAGCGATGGCAACGTGCTGGGCATCATTCAGGTCGACACCACCGACGCCCGGCGGCGCTTCAGCCGCGATGATCTGGACGTGCTGGCCAGCGTGGCTTGCCAGGCGGCGGTGGCAGTCGAAAACGCGCAACTGCACGAAGTGGCGATCCACGAGGAGCTGCTCCGCAAGGAGCTGAATCTTGCCCACCGGGTACAGCTCGGGCTTCTGCCCGCGGCGGCGCCCAAGGTGCCGGCATACCAGTTCTTTCAGTACTACCAGCCCGCGCATCAGTTGGGCGGCGACTACTACGATTACGTGCCCCTGCCGGGAAATCGGCTGGTCACGGCCCTGGCCGACGTGTGCGGCAAAGGGATCGCGGCGGCGTTGCTCGTGGCGAGACTTTCGGCCGAAGTCCGATACTGCCTGCTCAGCGAGCCTCAGCCCGTCGAGGCCGTGTCGCGGCTGAACCAGGTTTTCTGCCACGACCGCTGGGAGGGGAAATTCGTCACGATGCTGGTCGCGGTTCTCGATCCCGATATGCACGAGCTGCGCATCGTCAACGCGGGGCACATGGCACCGCTGCTGCGGCATGCGTCGGGTAAGATCGAGCCCGTCGGCAAGACGCTCGGGGGACTGCCCCTGGGCATCGATTCGGACAGCACCTATAAGCAATTCTCCCTCCATTTAGAGCCGGGTGACTCCGTGGTGATGTACACCGATGGCGTGACGGACGCCGACAACGTCCGCGACGAACGATACGACATCGAGCGGCTCTGCACCACGCTCGGCAGGCAGGCATCCACCGCGACGGAGTTGGGCGAACTGGTGATCAACGATGTGAAGCGATTCATCGGCGATCATTCCCAGGCCGACGACATCTGCTTGACGTGCCTCCGCCGGGCCGAATGATCCCCGTCGCTTGTGTCACCGCGTTGGAGTCCATCATGCCTGCCGGCCGCCGAATGACGACGTATCGCGACACATTCTGCCTCGTCGCACTTGGGATCGCGGTGACGTTCAGCCTTGCCCCGGGGTTGGCGCTTGCCGAAACGCTGTGGGTTGAAGGCGAGAAGCCGGTTCGCTCGACGATGAATCGCCACCCCTGGTGGTACGACCAGGTGAAACGCGATCAACTCTCCGGCGGCGATTTCATCAGCAACTTCCACAACGACAAGCCGGCCGAGGCGGAGTACGCGCTGAAGGCCGAGCAAGGCGGCCGCTATGAATTCTGGGTCCGCGCCAACCCCGTGCAAGCGCGCCTCGCGTATCAGCTCAACGGCGGGGCGTGGACGCCTGTCGACCTAACTCGGGATCAAAGCGGCGCGACGAACATCGCCGCCGACGGAAAGATCGACCTCCGCTTCATCGCTTGGGCCAAGGTGGGGGCCGTGGAGTTGGCGAAGGGACGCAACATCGTCCGCTTCCGCATGGACAGCAAGAACAGCAACCACGGCTACTTGGATTGCTTCGTGCTGGCCAACGAGCCGTTCCGGCCGCGGGGCATCTTGAAGCCCGACCAGCTTGCCGAAGCCGCCAGGCAACTTGCCGAGCAAAATGCGGGCTGGTTCGCGTTCGAGCCCAAGCCCGACGCAGGGGCCTCGTCCAGCGTGATCGATCTTCGCTCGCTCAACGAGAAAGTGGCCGGCGAGCACGGCTTTGTCGCCGTCAAAGGTTCGCAGTTCGTGCTTGGCGACACGGGCCGGCCCGTGCGTTTCTGGGCCGTCAACGGACCTCCCGGCGAGATGAAGGACCCGCGGGCCCTGCGGTCCCTCGCCCGCATGCTGGCCAAGCACGGCGTGAACCTGGTCCGCATCCACGGCGGATACTTCGACGAGAGCGGCGACGTGGACCCCGCGAAGGTCCAGCGCGCGATCGACGTCGTCGAGGCCATGAAGCAGGAAGGCATCTACAGCCACTTTTCGATCTACTTTCCGCTCTGGCTGCGTCCGAAGCCGGACGCGCCCTGGCTGGCGGGCTACGACGGCACCAAACACCCGTTCGCGGCGTTGTACTTCAACCGGGAGTTCCAGCGCAAGTACGTGGGCTGGTGGAAGGCCCTGCTGCTCACGCCCGGAAAGAAGCACGGTCAGCGTCTGATCGACGAGCCGGCCGTGGCCGGGCTGGAGATGATCAACGAAGACTCCTTTTTCTTCTGGACGTTCGCTGCCGACAATATCCCGGACCCGCAGATGCGGATCGTGGAGAAGCAGTTCGGCGACTGGCTCGCGCAGCGCTACGGCTCGCTCGACGCGGCCCTGGCCCGATGGAACGGGCAGAAGACGCCGCGCGACAATCCCGGCGAAGGGCGCGTGGGTTTCCGTCCGCTGTGGAACATGTTCAGCGAGCGGGGCCAGCGGGGCAAGGACACGGTCCGTTTCCTGTTTGAAAGCCAGCGCACGTTC
>CAZFKF010000727.1:0-3785 GCA_964518805.1 uncultured Planctomycetaceae bacterium
GACGCGCCATGGCCAGCCTGAGGATCACTTTCCCCTCACGGCACGCCACGTGAACCGCGTTGTGCGGGGCGAAGGAGATGGTCACGTCGTCGTTTTCTGTGCCGCCGCGGAACAGATCCTCGCGCATCAGGCGACCGGCGATCCGCTGTCGCAACTGCGGCAGCGTGAAGGTCTTGCCGTCGAGCCCGAGTTGCTCGAACACATTATTGAGGACCGATTCGTGGATCTGGAAGCTCAGGGCGCTGTCGGCTGGGGCTTGGGGCCGCGGCGTGTACCCGCCCAGTTGCCCGTCCGAGGCCACGCGCAGACGCGTCGTCACGCGTCGGTCGCTGGTTTCGGCGCTGACCAGCGTCGGCCCGAGCGACAACTCGCAGAGCGGGTCGAGCACCGCCGCGCGGACCCGCTGGGCGGCCGTCCCCAGACGCGTCTCGGCTTCGTCGTCGATCTGGCTGCGGGCCTTAGCCGCCACCTTCTGCTCGACCTCGGAACTCATCCCGCAGCGTTTCTGTTCGTGCTGCGATCGGGCGACTTCCTGGTCCAGGGCCCCTATCAGCGGCAACTCGTCGAAATCGGTCGACAGTCCGCGGAGCGTGAGATCGTTGTTGACGCCGTCCTGTGCCGGGTGGATCACAAGCCCGTCGGGCCCAATCTCGATCTCTTTCCATCCCCGGTACACCGACTCGCTGTCGTTGTAGAACGTCGCCGGCCCGGAGACCGAATGTGTGGACGCCGCCACGTAGCCGTTGACGTCCAGGGCGACGTGGATCTGGTGGGAATCGGGAATCAACCGCAGGCCGACGCGCGTCGACGTCAGACTGCGTCCGTACACATGATTTCCCCCCACCACGTCGGTCACGTCGCCATACTGCTTCGCCCGCTCGGGGATGAACCGGTTGAGCAGTTCCGCGGTCACCACCAGGCGGAGATTGGCGTTGCGGTAGTATTCCTCGATCCCTTGGCCGATCGCCTGCGATTGGCCGGCCTTGCAGTAGACCAGGCGTTGGCAGTCGCCTGCCAGAATACGCGCCTCGTAGGGGGCGCCATCCTGCTCGAATTGCTCGACGTGCCGCAGCACGTCTTCAAACGGAACGGGCGTCGAGGCCAACTGACGCAGGTTGCGCAACAGGGCGGCAAGCGGCGCCTGCGTCAGGAACCGCCGCTGCTGGGCCTTCATGGGCGTCTGGCTGATGCGATCGAGGATCTTGCGGGCCAAGTCGGCTGCCCGCCCGTTGGCCACCGCCGTTCGATCGGAGACGACTCCGCGCAGCGAGTCGATCGCCAGAAATCGCCGCCAGCCCGGACCTTCCGAACTCTCTTCGAGCAAGGCGTTGACGCTCTCCAGACACGGCTCGAATTGGCTCAGATCGGCATCCTCGGCCTTCGGCAAACCCGCCTTGAGTCCTCCGGCGCGTACGATTGGCTTCCAAATCGACAACCGGCGATCGAGCGCGTAGATCGCGCGCCGTAACGCCGGCACGGTGGGGCGATTGCCCAACTCGCCCGCCAGTTGACTGCCCCGCTCGCTCAGTTGCTCCAGCTTGGCCGCCAGCGGCAGAGCCTCGGGCGTGCCGTCGCGCATCGCTGGGCCCAATGCACGCACAGCGGTCTCGACGCTTGTCGCCCAATCGCGGGTCTCCGGCGTACGGGCCAGGTCCGTGAGTTGCGCGAAGAGAGACTCGGGCTTGGGCCACTTCTCGTCGGCTTGCGCGGGATTCGCTCGAGGCACCGCGTCGGGCGCCAGCGGCTTGGACGCATTGTCGGTCGCTACTGCGCTGGCAGACGGTTCGGCCGGAGCGGGCTTGCTGCCGTCCGTCGCCGGCTTATCGCTGCTGGTAACCGGCTTATCAACCGCCGGGGTGGGTTTCGCTGCACTCGTGGTCGGCTTCGGCTCGGGGCTGGCCGGCGGATCGATCGAGGCCACAGGTTTGTCCGCCGAGTGGGCTGGCTTCGCGCTGGCGGTGGGGACGGCCTCATCCTGCAACCCAGCACCGAGCGGCTCTGTGGGCAGAAGCAGGGCCTTGATCGCATCGAGGCTCTCGATACGCGGCGTGGACTTGACGTGCCCGGCCAGCGCGAGGCTCGGTCGCCAATCTCCCGTGGAAGGTGCAGCCTGCGGCGGTTCGTCGCGACTGGGTTTCGCGATCGCGGCCTCTGGGGCGGCTGGCGTTTCCGTCGGTCTGCCATCGGACCGGTTGACGACGAAGGGGCGGTGCGACGAATCGATTACCGCGGGAGTACGCGGCGGCGTCTCCGAGCGTGCGGAAACTGGCGGATCTGCATCGCCCACCCGTGGGCCGGATGGCGTGGGGGCCGCGAGCGTCACGCGGTTCCCAAACGGGACAGCCACGGGCGCTGGCCGAAATGCAGCCGCTGAGCCGACGTCGCCGGCCGAGACCACCGAAGCTTCCTGTTTTGCCGTCACCGGGGCAAAGGAGCGACTCTCCTTCGCAGGTTCGCCCACGCTGCCTGCGGGGCGCGGCGCGGGTGTTGGAGCATTTCGGGAGACCTCTCGAAGCTGCGGATCAACCGAGGCGTGGTGCCGGCCTTTGTTCTTGGCGGCCCGTTCCCAGATGCTGGGGGACGTGGCGCTGAGTACGAAAAGACAGATCAGTATGCACAAGAGCGGCCAAGTCGGTTCATTCCGCCTTTGAGGCATTTAAGGCACCCCCTTACTAGAGCATCGCAAGAAAACCGCGCGGCCGGGCTCCAGCCCGCCGGCGCGATGGCACTAGCTAAGATCGGTCGCCTGAGTCGATCCATTAAACTCTGACTGATTAGAACACGCCGCATGACCGCCAAAACTGGAAGATCCCCTACAAATCGAACGAAAACCGGGCAAATGCACAAAATGCGCAACGGAACACCGCCAGTCCGCGGCAGTTGTCGCCACAGAACGTCGCGCGGGGCTCGAAGCGCCCCCTTGAAGCGTTCGACGAGTGTTCCCGATCACCGTAGGGGAGTCTGTGCCCCCCATGCGACCCAGTTCGGTGGTCCCCCAGTTCGATCTCAGCTACAAAGCCACTCGCCCCCCCAAACTCACATATCCAGAAGAACTGTGTCGCTGTGCTCATAGGCGGGGGCGCAACAGCACAAGAACTTGAGCACCACGGGGCCGGTGTTGGTCATCTGGTGAAGCAACCCGGGCGGAATCGCGATGGCATCGCCCACGGAAACCGGGCGGCTCTCGTCTCCCAAACGCATCAGGCCGCGGCCTTCGATCACGTAGTAGATCTCCTCGGTGGCCACGTGGTGGTGCGGCGCGGTGCTCGCGCCCACCGGCAGCCGGGCCTCGGCCAAGGACTGCTTGCGGATCGAGGAGTTGCGATACGCCAGAAGCTCGCGAATTTCGGAACCGTCCTTGGTGGTAAATGCCGGGACGCGGTCGATGTTCTGGATGTCCATGGTGCAACTCTTGGCCCGAGAAGTTCACTCGCCAAGGGAATGTGCCGCCTTGTGCCAGATTCCGATGATTGCCGGCGGATACGAGCGCACATCCCACGACTGCGGCGAGGGGAGCGATGCAAAGTCGAATTGTCCGTCCGACTCCACGACGAACAGGCTATTGGGGGGTGCCTTCTGGACTAGGTGACCCACCAGATCGAGCATCTCATCTTTGCGCTGGACGAAGAACGCGTACGGCGGCGAACAGAAGACCAGCCACGGCACGTCGCCCAGCCGATCTTCCCAGAGCGATCGCAGGAACACGTTGCCGGGAACCACTTCGACCTGGCCGGCAACCCCCAAGTCGGCGACGTTCTCCGCGAGAATTCGGGCCGTGGGGAAGT
>CAZFKF010000728.1:0-3774 GCA_964518805.1 uncultured Planctomycetaceae bacterium
CGTCGCCTTCGCGGAGCCGGCGGTCGTCAGCGTCCAATGCTCCGGCTTCGCCGAGTCCTCGAACGACCGGTTTCGCACGAGTTCCGGATAAATGCCGCCGTCGGCCGAGAGGTTGATGTCCTCGAAAAAGATCCCCCACAGCATCGGGCTGATCTTGGGCCCCGGGCGCGAGGCGTCGACCGTTAGCGTGGCCGGTTCGGCCGCCAACGCGACCTCGCTGGCGCAACAGAGGACGACCCAGCTTGCGGCAACCATTATTCTTCGCGGAAGAATCATCGAATGTCCCTTTCTTTGTGGTTCATGGATTTCACTCGCGGCGCCCTGAGTGCCCCCTCTCTCTTTGGAAGAGGGCCATGGTGAAAGCGATGTGGGAATCACTTCTGCGTCTTCGTCCGGTAGACGCCCAACTCGCGGATGGCTGGCGAATTGCCGTGGTAGCCAGTGATCTTCAACTCGACCGTTTTGCATGTCGTCTCGTCGAGTCGCACGAGCAGGAAATTGCTGTCGTACTGAGCGTTTTCGACCTTCTTCGCAACACGGCCATCGCAAAGGACTTCAAAGTCCTTGGGGGCGAAGTTGTGATGAGCATAGCCGAGGATGCTGATCGCCGCAACCTTTTCGGGTTGCTTGAAGGTGACAACGAGACGATAGACCTTTTGTCCGTCGGCCTCGTCCCAATAGGTGGCCGGATCGCCGTCGATGGCGGCCTGGTCGTCGCCTGCGGCACCGTCCTTCTCGATGCCGTCGGGGCTCGTGGCTGTGCCCTGCGGGGCGATGTTGACCATCCCGCCCAAGACGACCATCGCCCCCTCGGCCAGTTGCCGCGCGGCGGGCGACTTGCACACGTCAAGGACCTTCTGGATGGCCGCGGCCGCCGCGTCGGGATTCGTCGCGCGAAGGCTTTTGGCGATTTTGACTACGGCGGAGGCCGCTTCGACCTCCAAAGCCTGATCCGGCAGGTACCTGGCGGCTAGCTCAATGGCCGCCGCATCCTTCACGTCAGCCAAGGCGGCCAGGATGAGCCTCTTTTCTTCGGCCCGCTCCGCGAGACCCATCGCATCGGTCAGAAGTCTGATGGCCTGCGCCGCGGGCAGTTTGCCCGCTGGGCCGGCCAGGCGAATCGCTCCCTGCAAGGCGAGTACTTTGCGCCTCAGATGGTTTTCGGTTCGGGCGATCGCCAGGAGATCGGCCGCGGCCGTTGCGTCGGGCCACGCGGCCAGGCCGCGGAGCGCGGTTTCACTGATCTCGAAATCGCCGTCATTCACCAGTCCACGAAGGACCTCCAGGGCCTTGGCGCTTGGCGTGTGAGCCAACACCGTAACCGCCGACCGGCGCGTTTCCATCGACGGACTGTTGAGCCCGCCGGCCACAGCCTGGGCCGCTTCGTTCTTCTCGGCGATGCGCGAGCAAACCGCGATCAATGCGTTTTGGGCGGAGATCCGCGGTTCCTGTCCCTTGGCACGGACCAGCAATTCCACCAACGACGGCACGGCTCGCCGATCGGCCAACATCCCCAAGGCCAGGAACGCGTCGCCCTGCAATTCGCCGTCGGACATTTCGGCGACCTTCAGCAACACGGGCACGGCCTCGGTCTGCCCGCGGCCGGCGAGGGCCTGGACCGCCGCCCTCCGCTCCGCCGGTTTGCCTTGTTCGGCGGCCGCGATGAGGGCCTCGGCAACGCCGGGGCCGCGCAGTACTTGGAGGCTAGCGTACGCTTCCATAGCGCCCGGAGGCCCATAAGGGTTCTTGCTGTCATGGGCGGCCATGCTCAACAGCGAGGGTACATGGGACGCATCGCCAATTCGTCCCAGCGCCCCCGCGGTAGCGCGTCGCACCGCGGGATTGTCGCTCTTCGCTGCCTTGAGGACTGCGGGCAGGGCTGCTTTGTCGGCGACCATCGCGAGGATCGCCGCCTGGGTGCCCGGACGCAACGTCGGCAACTCGGCCATGACCGCGGCGAGCGTCGCGCCACGGCACTCCTCGCACAGGAACTTCACCGCTGCCGCCCGGAGTCGGCGTTGGTCGCTCTTCAGGGCAGATAGGAGCGCCGGCGCGGCCCTTTCCTTGTCGCACAGCACGATCCCGCGCAGGGCGCCGATCGTAATCACCATGTCCTTCGATTCGGTATGGAGGGACTGATAAGCGGCCGCGGCCTCGGTCGTCTGTCCGTCGGCGGCCATCCGTTCGGCACACAGGAGGATGGCGTGGCATCGTGAGCGATTCAAACTGTCGGATACCTTGGCCGCTTGCACGGCCCGCAGGGCGTCGGCGCCGCCGATGTGTCCCAGGGCGAACAAGGCCGCTTCGGCCACGACGAGATCCTTGTGGCTCGCCAAGATGGCAGCCACGAGGGGAACTGCCTGACGATCGCTTCGCACGCCGATGGTTTGAAGCACGCCGGCCATTGAATCGCCCTTAAGCGTGCCGATTGCGTTGCGCAGGGCCTCATCGACTTTCCTACCCGGGATGCTTTGCAGGGCCAACCGAGCGGGGAATGCCAGGTCCTTGTCCGCCAAGAGCGGGACCAAGGCATCGACCGACTGCTCGGAGCCGGCCTGGCGCAGTTGCCGGCACACCCATGCCTTGGCGTCGGTGGTGGCCTCCGGCGACTGGAGGATGTTGAGTAGCTTTCCTTCAATGACGCGGAGTTGCTCCGTTTTGGCCGAGCGGATTTCCGCCTCGATGGCCACGACCGCCGTGCGGGGCTGGTCGAACCTGTAACGGACTGCTTCCTTGTAAGGGTCGGCCGCCTGTTGGCCCAGGGCGGTCGAAGCGGCCATCGCTAAGCATGCAAAATATGGGAAACCGCGAGTCATCTTATCATCTCCGTTGGTGCGGCGATGCGAACGGTCGAGTGGTCCGTGTCCGCGAGTCGCGTGGATGGGCGGGCAAGCCCGCCCGCTAAACTCTAATCCCTAATCCCCAACCCCTAATCCCTGATTCCTCTACAAATGCCACGGGCTGCGCATGGCGCGGCTGACCAATTGGGTCGCGCCGGGGTCGTCGAGAATGGCTTCCTTGCACGGGTCCCAGCGGATCTTGCGCCCGGTCAGGATGGCGATCATGCTCAACTGCGTGATGTATTCCGACAAGGCGGCGACCTCGACCGGCGCAACCGTCCGTTTGAGGTTTCACACACAGTCGATCAAGTTGACCATGTGGCCCGGGCTGTTGTACAGCCGGATTTCGTTCGGGCCGATCTTCTCTTGCAGGAGCGACTTGGGCTCGGCGCTCAGCCCGCCGCGGCTGATCGACAGGCGTCCCTTGTCGCCGACGATCGTCGCACAGTCGCCGCCGGGGGTGAAATGGAAGGGAACCCCACTGGCGAACTTGCCGCGGATGTTCCAGTCATACGGGGCGTCGAACAGACCGCTGCCGAACTTGCCCGAGCCTTCGTACTCGACCGGGGCTGCGCCGGCATCGTCTCCCAAGGCCCAGACCATGTCGGTCAGCGGGTGGGCGCCCCAGCCGCCGATGAACCCGTGGGCGTTGTCCAGCACCCAATACGTGCCCCAGCACGTGCAGCGATCCTTGGTGTAAGGGCGCCACGGCGCCGGGCCTAGCCAGAGATCGTAGTCAAGTCCCTTGGGCACGGGGATCGGCTCCAGCGAGCCGCCTTCGTAGCCGTAACTGGGAGCGGTCACCTCGACCGACTGGATCTTGCCCAGGCGGCCGTTGCGCACCAGTTCGCAACCGAAGCGAATGTGGGCCATGGAGCGCTGCTGCGTGCCGTACTGGAAGATCCGACCGTAACGCTGCACCTCGTTGCGGATG
>CAZFKF010000729.1:0-3769 GCA_964518805.1 uncultured Planctomycetaceae bacterium
GGTTCTGCAACCACCTTGCGGCCAGAGTTGGCGCGGCACTTGCTTAGGTGGCCGCACCACAAGGCGGCGCACTGTCCTTTCGACGAGTCGCCTGTTCAAGACTCCCCCCGGAGACACCTCGCCATGCAAGTCAAGAACATCCTTTCTCGCGTGTCCGGCGCGGCGCCCGTCGGTCAGAACCGCGATGCGGCGGAAGCGATCGCCCGCAAGGCCATCGAAGCCACCGGCCTGAGCCCGAATGCGACCGCGACGCAGGCGGCCAAGCTGCGGAGCGTCCTCGCTGGATACGACGTGACGAACATCACCCCCAAGGCATTCTCGGAGATGTTGCAGAAGCTCCAGCAGTCGGGGGCCTTGCCCGAGAAGGACCTTCAAGAGCTATCCCAAATTCGCACCGATATGGAGCGGGACGGCATCGGCGCGGAGCAGCGGGTAAACCTCTTGGAGGTGTATACCAAGAAGATCCAGTCGGCCGTGCAAGACGCCGACGAGTTGGAGCAGAAACTCGGCGCGGCCGGCGCGCAAGACTACACGGGTGCGCTGCGTCGCCGCTTAGAGTGGGTTGAGAAGTTCGCCGCCATCCACACATCGCCCGAAGGGACGACGATCAACGCTTTGGCGTGACGACATGCCGCTCGACTTCGCGGGTCCGGCCGCCATTGGCTTGGGACACCTTCTTGCCGTTGCGCCCGTTGCCGGGAGTCTCGTAGGCCCGGCAGCAGACTCCCTTGTGGAAATTCTCGGCCGCGACCTGGGCCAAGCGCTTGCCGCACGCGGTGGGATACTCGCCCGTGATGCACGCCTGGCAGAGCTGATCCGCATCCAGCCCGATTGCCCGAGCGATCGACTCCACGGGCAGATATCGCAGCGACGTTGCCCCCAGTTGGGCGGCCATGCGGGCCTCGATCTCGGGCGACATCGAACCGCTGCCCAGGAAGGACGGGGCAAACAGCTCACCCAAGGTCGACATGTCGATTCCGTAGAAGCAGGGCGAAACAATCGGCGGACACGCGACGCGGACGTGGATCTCGCGGGGTTGGCCGATCCGCCATATGCGTTCCAAGAGCACCCGGAGCGTGGTCGCCCGAACGATCGAGTCTTCCACCAAGATGACCCGCTTGCCTTCCATCACCTGGCGCAGCGGCGTGTACTTGGTCTGGGCCTTGGTCACGCGATTGTCGCCGCCTTCGATGAACGTGCGGCCGCTGTAGCGGTTGCGGATCAGTCCTTCCAGGCAAGGCACGCCCAGCTTGTAAGCCATGGCGGCCGCGGCGGCCTTGCTCGTGTCCGGCACGGGGACCACCACCGTGTCCTCGTCCGCGGGAATCGTCTCCAGCCGCGCGAGTTCTTCGCCGAGGGCCTTGCGGGCCATGTAGACGCTCCGCCCGTCCAACGTGCTGGCCACGTTCGAGAAATAGACCCACTCGAAGAAACAGTGAGCCCGGCGCGGACTCGTGGCGAACCGCTGCACTTCCAGTTGCCCGTCCTTGATCGTGACCATCTGCCCGGGCAGCAGCGAGCGGATATTCTCCGACGAAAATCCCAGGTTCAGCAGGGCCACGCTCTCGCTGGCCGCGGCGAACAGCGGGCCTTCGATGGCATAGCTGATCGGTTTGATTCCCAGGGGGTCGCGGGCGACCATCATATCGCCCAGGGCATCGAGGAACACCAGGCTGTAGGCCCCGTCGAACTGCGCCGCAATCTCGCGGCACACGTCCACCAGCGGCGGCTGCTCATCGTGCGACAGCGCCGAGCTGAGCGCGTGCATGATGATTTCGGTGTCGCTTTCGCGGGCCAGATGATTGTTGGGGTTCGCCAGCAGCCCTTCGCGCAGTTCCTGGTAATTGGCCAACTGCCCGTTGAACGCGAAACTGAACCACTTGTGCCGCTTGATGTGGTGCCGCTCGAAGGGCTGCGCGTAGCCCTTGTCGTCGGCCCCGCACGTGGCGTAACGCACGTGGCCGATCGCGGCCGTCCCGCCATAGCGCTTCATGAGGCTTTCGTACTTGCCGCGGTGATTCAGCCGAAACACCTCGGTCACGCTGCCCACGTCCTTGCGCGTGTCGAGCAACTGCTTGCGTTGCGGATCGAACGAAGTCATCCCGGCCGCCAACTGCCCTCGGTTCTGTATGTCCAGGAGCATTCGCGGCATGAGGCGGGCGATCTGCCGGGGATTGCCGTCGGGACAGAGCGAACTGATCCCGCGGCCCGGCAAATGGTAGATTGCGGCGACACCGCATTCCTCGTGCAAGTCGCACATGGTCCGTGGAGACTCCCTTTAGAGAACCAAACCAAGCCCAGCACGACGACGTGCACTTCGGAAACGACTCGACCTGCTCCTGCGTTGCACCCCGGCCGATCGACTGCGTCGCCGATATCACTCATTGTAAGTGTATTGCTAGCGACTCTCAATCACCCCTCGAACGATCCAAACCAAATCGCTAGACTAGGCCCATCGACAGAGGGCATTCCCATGCTATGCAATGATGGGGTCGCCCGTCGCAGGAACAGCCTCCACGGCATGCCCGGAACGGGGAAGGACGCTGGAACGACGCGTGCCACGCTCCCCATGAGTGCCACCAACCGTTGCGAGTCACGTATCAGTCGACGGATCTGCGAGCATCCAAAGGGGACATCGACGATCGGAATTGCGGCTTTGTCGCAACGACTCGTAACCTTATGGACACAACCCAAGATTGGTAAGCTGGTAGCTTGACCAGAGAACATCGACACACGCTCACCCCTCCAATGGCCGACCTCTTGCGACAGGAAATCGCGGCCCTTGCCACGACGATCGTGGTCAAGGTAGGCACGCGCGTCGTCACCCGCGATCACGGACGGCTCAACGAAGAACGTATCGCCCAATTGGCCGAGGAACTTCACCAGGTGATTGCTGCCGGCCGCAGGGTCGCCCTGGTTAGTTCGGGCGCCGTGGGGGCTGGCATGGGACGACTGGGGCTGACGAGCCGTCCTGCGGACGTGGCCCATTTACAGGCCGTGGCCGCTGTCGGCCAGAGCCTTCTGGTGGAAGCCTACGAGCGATCGTTGCGCGCGTTTGGACATCACGCCGCTCAAATCTTGCTCACGGCGGGTGACATGGATCGTCGCAAGAGCTACCTGAACGCCCGCAACACGATCCTGACGCTCATGGGCGAGTACGGAGCCGTGCCGATTATCAACGAGAACGACACGGTCAGTGTGGAGGAGCTAGAGACAACCTTCGGCGACAACGATCGGCTGGCGGCGATTGTGACGAACCTGATACAAGCCCCGCTGCTGGTCCTGCTATCCGACGTCGAAGGGCTCTATGACGGCGACCCGTCCAACCCGCAATCCAAACTCATTGCGACGATTGATCGCATCGACCGCTCGATCTTCGACTTGGTCCAAGACCGCGTCACCGGGCTGAGCAAGGGTGGCATGGCGAGCAAACTCCGCGCGGCGCAGCAGGCCGTGGCGTCGGGCGAGAACGTGATCATCACCAGTGGGCGTAACCCTGGCGCTTTGAAGAAGATTATCGACGGCGAACCCGTCGGCACGCTGATCCTGGCCGAGGGGCATAGTGTGGCCGCGCGCAAGCGCTGGATCGGCTATACGGCCAAGCCCCGCGGCCACCTGACCCTCGATGCCGGCGCCTGCCGAGCGATAGAGCACGAAGGGCGGAGTCTGTTGGCGATCGGTGTTCTCAAGGCCGTCGGGCGTTTCCAGAAGGGAGATGTCGTGGCCTTGTGCGGTCCCAACGGGGCCGAGTTCGCCCGAGGGCTGACCA
>CAZFKF010000730.1:0-3758 GCA_964518805.1 uncultured Planctomycetaceae bacterium
CTTTGGCCTGAGGAACATCCACGCAAAATGCGCGCAGATGATCATGGCGAATCCCACAATGGCGAAGATGGTCCACGAGGCGTCCCCCTGGCGCGGTGGCGACGGCGGGGCCTTAATCCAAATCAACCGGCCAATAAACACGGGAGCGACGAGCGGCGGTGCGTGCGGCGCGGCGCCTGCCGCGTGGTACGCTTGCAGCTTGAAGAAGTACCCGACAAACCGGACCCGTTCGTCGATGCGCCGGCCCACCGGCATTCCTTGCGGCAGGCCCACCACCACGGCATCGTAGAGCCAACTGCCGGTATTGTCGCGGGTCCCCCAGACCTCGAACAGGTCGGTCCCGTCGGAGGCTTGGAATTCGGTGCTCCGGATCAACCTCGCGTCGAGCACCATTTCCACGAGCGCCCCGCGGCATTTGTCCGGCGTCGTCATGAAATCGTGGAGCGTCAGGTCCGTGCGCGCCCGCTTGCGCATTACCGATGCCGGTTGATGGACGACCCACTGCAAGAGCCGTTTGTAAGCAAACATCTCCTCCGGTCCGATGCTGAGGGTCTTGTCCGTGACCGCCTGGAATGCCTCCACCGCGCCCGCCTGTTCTTCGGGATCTTCATCGGTGGGGCCGGTGGCTGTGGGTTCGGCAGCCGGGGGCTTGGCGTCGGGCAGGGCTTCAGCAGGTGGGGGGCCTTGGGTGGATTTCGCGTTGCGGGCCGTGCCGACCGGTCCGGCTTGGGCTGTCTTGGCCGGCACCTCCGACGTCGCACCCGTGTCTGCCGCGCCTGCGTCGTCGGCCAGCCATCGCCAGGTGCTCGGCTGGCGGGCCCAGTCCCAGGCCAGGTACAGCAGGACCAGCATGCCGAGCATGGAGAGGATCTGCCTCCAGTCGGAGGAGCGGAATCCTCGCGAGGACGAAGTGCGTGAGGAGCGTCGCATGAGGCGCCTTGAAGGAGATATCAAACGGAGAGCGTCTCGAGGAACAGATCCGTGGCAGGCAGAGACGCTCCCGCGGAACGGGACGGAGTCCTCACGTGCGACGTGATCTTCCCTATTTCTTCTCGTCTCCGGAGGGCATTTGCACGAAGCTCAACTTCGACAACTTGCTGCCGTCCTGCAGTTTCTGCCGGGCGCAGACTTCAATCACGCGCATCAATTCCTCGTAGTTGAGGTCCGGCCCTACGTTCACGATCACCTGCTCGTAGTCCTTGCTGACCGAGAAGATGGACTGCAACTTGATGTCCAGGTGGGAGAGGTTGCCCACGGGCGATTCGTCGACGGCCAATTGCGCGAGCGAGCCATCGGGATTGGCGAACGCGCTGATGACCAGGGTCTTCGCGGTCTTGGGGGGCTCTTTGGAGTTGAAGTCGGTGCCCGTCTGCCCTCCGGCGGCGCCGGTCATCGCCATCGGCGGAGGCAATCGCAGATTGACCTGTCCTTCGACGGGCGCCGGTCTGAAGGTGAGGATGAAAAAGGTGAGCAACTGGAACGCCATGTCGAGCATGGCGGCCAGATTCAGTTCCACCTCTTCTCCGCTACTGCGTCTCTTGCGTCGTCTCATGGGCAACTCGTCCGGACGCGGACCCCGCGACCCTAGCTCTGTTCCTTGCTCATCGCCTTCAACGCGAACTTGCGGAAGCCGTCCTGCTGGCACTCGGTGATGACGCGGTTGAGCAACCTGAACGGCGTGTTCCGATCGGCCCGGATGACGACCGTGGTCGGCAACTCCTGGCCGAACTCCAAATCGGGCTGGTTGCGCCGGGCGCTGATCAGGGCGGCCATCGCCTCGCTCTGGATGTATTCCTTGATCGGCCGCGACCGGCCGTACACGTTGAGGTTCCCCTCTTTGTCCACGTTGAGGATCAGGAGCGATTCCTGCCCCTTGGTGTCGACCGGCCGCGCGCTGCCGACGACGGGAAGCTTGAGGTTCATGTCCAGCGACGCCGACTTGAAGTTGATGACCAGCATGAAGAACGTGATGAGCTGGAACACCATGTCCAGAATCGGCGTCAGATTCGGTTTGCCTTCTCCGCCTTCGAGTTCCGACATACGCCTGGCGCCTCCTGGTGCGGGCTCGCATCCGCGCGAAAACGCGACCAACGGTCGCGGTCAATGGGTTCCTACTCGGTCTTCGGGGCCGGCTTGGCGGCAGCCCCGGCTGCCGGGGCCTTGGCTCGGGCGGCGTGGGCGAAGTGCCGCAGGAATTGGTCGGCCTCCAGGGCCGCCGTGGTCGAGATCGACGAGACCCGGTTCCTGAACAGCGAGAAAAAGTAAATCGCCGGCACCGAGAGCATCACGCCCTCGAACGTCAGCAGCAGGGCCTCGGAAATACCACCCGCCACCTCGCTGGCCTTCATCTGGACGTCGCTTCGGGCGATCACGCTGAAGCTGGCGATCATTCCCTTGAGCGTGCCCAACAGGCCGATCATGGGGCCCAACGTGCCGAGCACGGCCAGGATGCTGATCCTCTTCTCCATATCCACGGTAAGCGATTCGCCGGTCCGCTCCATCACGTCGCGGGCCTCGGCCAAGCCGTTGGGCAATTCGCTGATCCCGGTGCTCACCAAACGGCTGAAGTACGAGTCGTCGTCTTTGACCAGGGCGAAGATCCCCTTGAAGTCCTTCTGCTGGAGGAGCTCCTGGGCCCGGCCGACGATGTCCGGCGGGATGGCGATGGGAAGGCGAAGCTCGAAGAACTGCCGGCACACCGTGGCCACGAAGTAGATCGAGAGAATCAGGATGAACGCCCCGATGACGCCGGACGACTCGAGGAACCAGTACAACCACGGCTTCTGCTTGGGCGCCGGTTCGGTATCACTGCCCGGGGCGGCTCCCTCGGCGGGCGCGGCCGCCGCCTCGGCCGCCTTCTCTTCTGCCGCACCGGCCGGCGTCAGCATCCCCGAACTTAAGACGGTCAACAGGACTGCTCCGAGCAGAAACCAAGCGATCCTCCGTCCGAAATTCCCACATGTGTGGCTCATGCGACGATCCTCTAATGTGTTGAGCGTCCGCAGTCGGCGCCCCGGACTGCTCCTGGATGTGCGGACATCCCGCTCGAACCGCAAGCGTCGGGCAGGCAACTCCTCTCGGCAGCAAGAACACCCCGGACTCTATGCACCCCCGCAAATCGGGTCCCATTTCCAGAATACCTGAACCTTTGCACTACATCAAGCGCCGCCTCGAACTTCCGGCCCGCCTTGACCGGCGCCTGAGTGCGTTTGTTACGCCGGCATATTCCGGCCAGTCGTCCAGTACAGCGCGTTGGTCAACAGGCGCACGAAACTTGCCTGCCGGAAGTCGTCGGGGTGCCCCAACGAAGTGTAAAACACGCGACCGCCGCGATGCATCCGCGTCCAGGCTACGGGCTCCGCATGACTGGGGATGGTTCCGGTGAGAAGGATCGTGACGTCTGTAGCCGGTTTAGGGTTCTTGTAGAGGCTGCCGCCGGAAACGAACGGCTGAAACCCTGCCAAGACGGGGTGCGCCTTGGCCGTCTCAACCACGGCGATCTGCGGCTTGGCCGTATTGCCGTAGTGCCCTTGATAGTCGCCGCCGAGGACTTCCTTGTCCAGGGCCAGCCAGTTCTGGAACGCGTGGCTGGCGGTCCGAACCGCAACGATCGGCCGGCCGCTCTGACAGTAGCGTTTCACCCGTTCGAGCTGCTCGCCCGAGATCCGCAGTCGGCGCGTGAAGAGCAGCATGCCGTCGCAGGTGTCGAGGTTCTCAAGACCGGGGAGATCTTCCTCAGTCCGGATGAACGCCCGCGA
>CAZFKF010000731.1:0-3755 GCA_964518805.1 uncultured Planctomycetaceae bacterium
GGCCCGGATCGTCCCCTCGATCTCCTCGCCGCGGTAATAGACCCGCCGCGGGCTGTCGACCACCAACCGGACCGGCTCCAAGGCGTACTCGTGCACCTGAAACGTGCCGGTGT
Organism: uncultured Planctomycetaceae bacterium; assembly: GCA_964518805.1. Taxonomy (GTDB): domain Bacteria; phylum Planctomycetota; class Planctomycetia; order Pirellulales; family Thermoguttaceae; genus CALFBP01. The sequence continues at coordinate 114 of CAZFKF010000731.1, forward strand.
GATTGCGGCCCGAGGCGTCGCTCAGCACAAACCGGTATTGCCCCTGCGGGCAGGTAGCCGGCAGGAGGAAATGGGCCCAGAAGGTGCCGAACTCGCCCAGCGTCACCTTCTGCCGGTCCATCGAGCGGTTGCGGCTGTCGAACACGTCGAGCATGAAGGTCTTGCCCTTGTCCAGCACGTAGGCGTCGTCGGCTGCGCGGCGGATGCAGCCGCGCAGATGCACCATCTGGCCGGCGCGATAGGCGGGCCGATCGGTGTAGAGATAGCCCTTGTCGCTGAGCCCTTCGGCCACGCCGACCCCCTGGAGGCCAACCACGTTCGAGGCCACGTGCCCTTCGGCCACGGCGAACACCCGGACGTCCTGGGCGTCCTTCAACTCCTTGTACTGCCCGCGAAACACGCCGTCCTTGCCGGTCACTCCCTCGGCGAACACCTGCTTTCCGTTGGAAATCAGCAGCCGGACACCGGCCCAAGGCTTGCCGGTTCGCATGTTTTCGGCGAAGACGAACACCTCGTTGCGCGAACTCTTGGCGACGATATCCAGGTCGCTCTGGATCACGAGCGTGGTCGCCTCGTAGGTTTTGCTGTTGATGGTGACGGCCATTACGCCACACTTCGACTCGCCGGTGTCGGAAAAGGGGACAGTCGCCTTCTGGGCGAAGCCCCCACCGGGCCGTTCCGGCAAAAGGGGACTGTCCCCTTTTCGGGCCGGCAGAATCACCTCGAGCGGGCTTTCGAGTTCCTGGTACTTCGCGTACTTCGGAATGGCGAACTCGAAGCTCTTATCGGGACTGATCAGGGCGATGTCCAGCCCCTCGATGCCGCGGGCCAGGTGCATCTTGCGAAAGTAGGTTTCCAGATCGACCTTGTAGGCGCGGACCGAGACGTTCTCGATGTTCCGCGTGGTCAACGAGAGCGACGGCCGCTCGTCGGAGCGAAAGACCCGCTCGGTGGCTACGGCCAAACGCTTGGCGGTCAGCCGGGCCAAAGCCTGCTTGGCGTCGGCCTGATGACTGCCCCAAGTCACTTTGCGATACTCTTCCACAGCCTCTTCCAACCTGCCGAGTTTCCGTTCGAGCGTCTCGGCGATCAGGAACTGGGCCCGCGACGCCCAATCGGTGCCCGGGTACTTCGACACTAGACGCCGCCAATCGGCCAGGGCGGCTTCCCATTTCTCTTGGGAGTGGTTCATGGCGCCGAAGGCGAAGAGGATTTCGGGGTTGCGGGGGTCGAGCGGATAGCGGGCCAGGAACTCGCTGTAGAGCTTGGCCGCGGCCTCGTACTGTCGGTCTTCTTGCTTCTGCCGGGCCATGGCGATCTCGGCGTCGACGATTTCCCGCTGCACCGTACTCCACGCCCGATGGGCGGGATGCTTGGCCAGGTACTCCTGCCATGCGGCGATCGCCTCGGGGAACTTCTTCTGAAGCAGGTACGAGCGGCCCAGCAGGTTGCGGGCCTCGGGCACCTCGTCACGGTTCTTGTAGCGATCATCCGTCAAGAGTCGCTTCGTGGCCGCTGCGGCGTCCTCGTAGCGGCCGACGCGGACATAGGTCTCGGCGATTTCAAGATGGGCCCGAGCGGCCGATTTGTGCGACGGGAACCGCTCGACAAATGCTTCCAAGGCGGCGATGCCGAGGTTGACGTTCGAGGCATTTGGCGGGGGCGGAGCCGCCGTCTGGACGTTCGCCTGCTGCTGGACCGCCGGCTGGTGAGGGGCGTTGCCGGTCGCTTCGGGCTGGCCCGTCAGCGGAACACCCCACGTGCGCGACATCAGGTACGCCGCTTCCGCCACGCGCTCCGAAGGGGAATTCGCGTGCTTGGCCAGCAAGTCCTGCCATGCCCGGCGAGCCTCTTTGGGTTTGCCTTGGGCCAGGCAGGCTTCGCCCAAGTGGAACCGGGCCTCGATGTCCAACGGACTGTCGGCGCGCTCCTTGATGAACCGCTCGTAAAGCCCGGCGGCCTCGGCCAGCTTGCCCAACTTCTGATGGCACTGGGCCACAAGCAACTCGACCTCCGTGGTTTTGTCGGGCGTTGGCCCCACCTCCAGCGCCTTCTTGTAGAACTCAAGGGCCTTGGCATAGTCGGGCTTCTGGTCGTCCTTGGGTGGCTTGAACAGGACGTCGGCGAATTCCAGGTAAAGTTGGGCGATCTGCTGCTTGCGGTCGGGCGACAGGAGCCACTGGGCCTCGGCCCGGTAGATGGTCTCGGCTGCGCGGAAGTCACCTTTTCGAGCCAAGGCCATGGCCTTGGAGAACTGCACCCTGCGGTTCCAGGGGCTCTTGGGAAACTGCTTCTGCAGGGCATCGAACGCGGCGATGGACTCGTCCGGACGGTTGTCGAGATACAGGGCCCGCCCTTTGAGCCACGCCAGGTATTCGACCGGCGCGCCAGGGGCCTTCACGGCCTGGTCGATGGCCCGGACCGCTTCGGCGTACTTCCGATCCTGCATCCATTGGCGGATCTTGTCGGGCACCAGTGGGGCTTCGGCCGAAGCAGCGGGTTCGGCCTTAGCATCACTCTTGGGAGGCGACGATTCTGCGGCCAACGCAACTCGCCCCAGACCAACGATCACCCCAACCGCCGCGATAGCCACCAGTCTGCAATCGCGCCCCATGGGATACCTCCTTTATGAGTTCCTTAAGCAGGGTGCTCTACGAGCACAGAAATGGCCCCCGTGTGGTGCTCACAGAGCACCTACAAAGACTTGCCGGCTATGACTGTGGAACACAGCGAGTCAGGAGCTAAGACGCGAGAACCGCCACAACAATTCCGAGATACTGTCGCTTTGTGGAAAGAAACCGCGAACCGGTCGGTTTGCATCACACCTATCGGAGGGGTTCAGAACGACGCAGCGACGCCGCGGATGAGTGACGGCTGAACATCCATCGCCAACCACCCTCGTCAACTCCGCGCCCGCCCCCTTGGCACTCTGCCCTCTGCCGCCTGTCTACTCCGCTCTCTTCCCCGCATTCAGACGGCGGCACGAGGCACAGACGCCGGTGACGAACATGCGATGGGAAGAGACTTGGAAGTCGTGTTCGCGGGCGACCGCGTCGCGGAGTTTCTCTAAGGCGGCGCTGTGGAACTCGATCAGCCGGTTGCAGACTTGGCAGAAGAGGTGGTCGTGACTCGGATAGCCGTAGTCGTGCTCGAAGACGCTCCGGCCGCCGAGGGCCATCTTTCGCAGCAGGCCCGCCTCGACGAGTTCGCCCAGGGTGCGATAGACGGTGGGGCGGCTGAGCTTGCGCTGGGCAATCAACTCGGCCAGATGGCCCATCAGTTCGTCGGCGTCGAAATGGTCGTGATGGCTGAAGACCTCTTCGACGATCCAGCGGCGCTGCGACGTGAGGCGTTTGCCGCCCAACCGCAGGAAGTCGGAAAACCGCTCCAGGGGGCTCAGCGGAACCTGAACCGATCGAAGGGAGAAGTCCGTGGCGCGGCTGCCGGGCATGCAAAAGCCCTCTAGCCGATTTCGTCGAGGAGCCGCCCCAAGGCGACGTTGAGTTTCGCGTCGGTCTCGTACGTGCCGTTGGCGATCTGGGCGCGGATCTGGTTGACCCGATCCCAGCGAACGTCGGGCAAATCGTGGGCCTTGCCGATCAACTGCCCGGCATCGGACAACTGGAGTTCGTCTCGGATCGG
>CAZFKF010000732.1:0-3753 GCA_964518805.1 uncultured Planctomycetaceae bacterium
TGCTCGCGTTGGAGCGGGCCAGTACCTGAATCCTAATCCCCGTTTGCGCCGGAGTCACGCAGAATTCCGCGACGATTTGCGGCGAATCCACCCCGGGGACCATCACTACCCGTGATTATGGGGGGCAACTTGGGTCGATTCGTCGCCGAACAGGCGCGTCAGCCGCTCGCGCAGCATCAAGCGGGCTCTTAGCAGCCGAATCTTGACCGTATCTTCGCTGATGGAGAGTAGCTCGGCCGTCTCGCGCGTGCTGAATCCCTCGATATCCCGCAGGACGAAAACCACGCGATACTTCTCCTTGAGCGTCGCGAGAGCCTCGTCCACGTGTTGCCGGGTCTCCCGCCGCACCGCGATCTCCTCGGGAGTCTCTCGCCATACGGCGATATACTCAGGACGGGGGATGTCTTGGTAAGAGTCGTCGGAATCGCGGTCGTCGAGCGACACCCCGGCACGGACCGATTGTCGGCGCAGGAGGCCCAGGGCATGGTTGGTGGCTATTCGCAGAAGCCACGTCCGAAACTGCGATTCCTCGCGGAATTCTCCCAAGTGCTCGATGACGCTCATGAACGTCTGTTGGGTGACTTCTTCGGCGTCTTGGTGCTGTGGGACGATACGTCGGGCAACACCGTACACTTGGCGTTCGTACTTCGTCAGCAACGATTCCATGGCGGCGAAGTCGCCTGCCTTGGCCTGCTGGACCAAGGAGCCATCCGTGTCGATTGGGGCCTTCCAACGCTCGCGCAACACGCGGCTGAGCCGTTCGTGCAAGCTTGGTGGTAGCTGGTATTGCTCTTCGGCCTTGTAGAGTCGAATGGTCTGGCGGATATTGTCGACGACGATTTGGCACGGGTTGCAGCCCCTGAGGTGCTCCTGAAAGGGCTCGCAGATGCCTGGGTCCACGTCCCCGTCCACGTACTGGTTCAGCGTGGCAAGCAGTTCTTCGCATCTCATGGTTGATCTCGCCCGTCGTGCCTTCGGAGCGGCAACGGCCCCGGCGGTTCCCAGCGTCCACAGACGGCCATGCCCGCGAGACCGCCTGGCCCGTGCGCGATTCCGATCGCGTCCCCATTCTACCGGGTTTCGCCGGTCCGTCACAGGCCGAGCATGGCCCTCATGCGGGGCTTGCTCGCAACGCCGGTCTGCTTGGCCACGACCCGGCCGTCCTTGAACACGATCAGATTGGGAACCGACGCGACACCGTAGCGAGCAGCCAGTTCAGGACTGGCGTCGATATCCACCTTGACGACCTTCGCCTGTGGGGTCTCAGCGGCCAATTCGTCGAGTGCGGGCGCCAGTGCGCGGCATGGTCCGCACCACGACGCGTAGAAATCCACCAGCACGGGCACGTCGGACTTAAGTACCTGCTGTTCGAACGTGGACTGGCTTGCGTGGTGCACGGTTCCGCCCGATGGTGCGGGGGCAGCCCTGGAGGCACCCACGGTTGTCTCAGTTCGCGGACCGGGCAACGCTGGAATCGGCTCCGGGACGTTGGGGACCAAGGTCTCCCGGCTAACAGGTTTGGCCTGCACGTAGGGCCGGCTGGGTGGCGAGAGAGTGTCCGGCATTTGAAGCGGCACAGGTTGCGCCACGGCGCTCTCCTTCATCGCGGTCGTTGTCCGGGGTGGACTATTCAACGCGCACCCTGAAGCAACGGCGACAACCCCCGACAGGACTAACCAAGAATACGTCAGCGACATTCGGCGGAACCAATCAAAACGATCCATGAGCGGACGACTCCTCTTCCTTGAAGAATCCGAGACGCGATCTTCTCGGACACTAGCGGCAGGGACTGCCGGGTTAGGTCGACTGGGCAACACACGGCTTCATGCCGGCGCGAGCCAGCAGCCAGACCATCGGACACCAGTTGGTGAAAGCCGATTGAAGCAAGTTCAGGCCCACAAACGCAGTCATTCCAATCCAAAGCGGACTGTGCAGCCAAGCCAGAAGAACGGTCACGAGGATCACGATTCCGGCAATCAGACGCAAACCACGTTCAATCGTCACGGCGATTCTCCTTTTGATCCAGCGAGATTCTGAACTTCCTTGTCCTGACCTACCGCCGCTGGGGCTCCGCAGCACGGAGAACGGCTCAGGGCGCATCCGCCCGACATGCAGGTCGACACTCCGAACCAGGGCAGCACCCATCGGTTCAGCACAATCCACAGGGCCAGGATGCCCAGCCACAGCGAGATCTCTTTCACGTTCGAGTCCTCCAATGCAGAAGTGATTTCGTTGCCGCTCACGGTTGACGCGTGCGAGTTCGGCCCACGCAACGCGCATCCCATTGCCGCCGAAGGATCGATCGCAATCGTTCGTGCACTCCCGCGGGCAGAGCAACTGCTTGGCCGGCCCGGCAGAGCGTGATCGTCTGGCGGATGTTGTCGATGACAATGCGGCAGGGATCGCAGTCGGCCAAGTGCTTCTGGAGTTCTCGGCACAGGGCCGACTGGGTTTCCCCATCCACGTAGTCGTTCAAGGCGCCGAAGAGTTCCTTGCATTGCATGACTTGGCACTCCACACGGTCGCGTCGCACTCAAGGTCTTGGATGTCCGAGGCGGAGAATCGGTTACAGGACAGCCCTGGAACCGAGCCGCATCCCGTTACCGGGCGAGCAGCGCCCGCAGCTCTCCCTTACTCGCCAGGCCGACGAATTCATCGGCGACACGGCCATTCTTGAAGAGCTTGAGGCTGGGAATGGACTCGATGCCATATTCGGCGGCCACGTTCGGGCTGTCGTCCACGTTGACCTTGACGATCTTGGCGTGCGAGGTCTCAGCGGCGAGTTCCTCCAAGACCGGGGCAAGCCTTCGGCACGGACCGCACCAGTCGGCGTAGAAGTCGACCAGAACGGGGACTTCGGACTTCAGGACCGTGCTGCTGAAAGTGGCATCGTTGGCGTGCTCGACGTTTCGTTTAACTTGGATGGTCGACATAGTCTTTTCTCCGGGGGGCGGTGTCAATACAGGAGTCTCTTTTTGAGGTTGAGGTCTTGCGGCGCAGCGAGGGGAAGTCTTACAGACGGCCAGCGCCCCAACCGAGAGGGCCAATCCAACCGCAGCCAAGGCTGTCCATTTCGAGGCGCTTAGGGTATGCATGTCGTCGTTTCCTTTAGTTCGTGGCGTAGCCTGCGAGGTTCTACTGGGATCGATGCACGACCTCGGCCACCGGTTACAACGGCAGCCCGTATTATGTCGCAACCCTCTACGGAAGAATGACTTGAAACGGGTCTCACGCGTTGAGGCGTGGTCCCTTTTGAAGAGAAAATGAGACACTCGCCCCACGAGGGGATGCAACGTTCAATGGAGGGCTGTGTCACTGGCAATCCGCCCCGAGACCTGAGGAGGCGTCAGTTGACAGAGAAGCACGCGATTGCGGCGCGATCCGCATGACACACAGCCGCACGCGTTGCGTGGCCCATAGCCCGGGAGAAGAGCCACGCGACCTATTGCTTCGCGCGTTTGGGTTACGGATTGCGATCTTGACGACCCGCGCCGCCTGAAGCGGTTGAGGCTTGAAAACCGGCAGCGACGACCGCGGCCGCGAGTCGGGCCGCGCCGGCCTGTGCAGGATCTGCGGCCACAATGGCCCGCTTGTCCTGCAGGGACACCTGAACGGCTCGCACTCCAGGAACCGACTTCAACGCCGATGTGACGCTTTGAACGCAATTCTGGCAGGACATGCCTTCGACCGCAAACACCTCGATCGCCAATTCCGACGTCTCGCCGGACGGCGTTCTCGAAGAGGATTCGCCCT
>CAZFKF010000733.1:0-3751 GCA_964518805.1 uncultured Planctomycetaceae bacterium
CGACAAGAGAAGTGATCCACTTCATGTGCGTCTCCCTCACAGCTTTGGCGTGAACTGGCCGAGATCGTGAATCCCAAGCATCTTCTCGAACTCGGCCACCTTCCCCACGATGTCATCAAATCCGTGTTCGCCGAACAGTTTGTGTTCCTGTTCCTCGAACTGTTCGCCGAGGTCGTGGTATTCCTTCTCGGGCATCAGTCCACGAAGCGCAGGAAACAGCACCGTATCCTCCCGAGCCTCGTGCGGCCGGTACATACGGATGAACTGCCGAAGCGACAGGGCGAGCTTCTCGGCTCCCTGGCCATCTTGAAGTGCCGCCGGGGTTGCCAACTGCGTGACCTGATCGGTCAAGCGGCGTCCGACCTGATGCTGCTCCCGCAGCACCTTGACGAGATCGACGAGCTTGCCCGCCTTCTCGAAGCGAGGAAACAGGTGGTCCTCCTCCAACTTCTCGTGGTAATCCTCGACGAAGGTACGAACGATCTTCGCTGCGCCGCCAAGCGCACTCGGCTCGAAACTCGCTTTGCCACGGAGTCGCCGAAGACACTCCTCGTAGATCAGGAGGATGCGGTTTAGGACACCGTGCTCCCGCATGAGGTCTTCTGCCGGGGACACTTCCTCCGGCGGGTGCCCGCTGCCTTGCTCCGACTTCGGGTCGTCGCCTGCCCGAGTGGAAACGGCGAGCCCAGACAAGAGTATCCCTGACCCGGTTATCGTTCCCACCCGTAGGAACTGCCGCCGTGAGTGCCACGATCCGTTGGACATTGTTTCTCTCCTTGCTGAGGTTTCCTGCCGCCGATTTGCGTTGCGAAGCAAAGCCGTTCCCTTGCGGTCCATTCATCGTAGGGCTACAATATCGAAAGTCAATATTGGAGTGCGATAACGTGCCAGACAACCTCATGCGACACTTCTTCGGCGGGTTCGTGCGAATGCACGTCCTTTACCACGCCGCCAAGGAGCCTATCTGGGGGGTGGAGATCATGGAGGAGCTTGGGCGTCACGGCTACAAACTCGGCCCCGGCACGCTCTACCCCATCCTGCATCAATTGGAATCGGACGGGTACTTGATCTCCACGACGACCGTGGTGGCCGGAAAACGCCGCAAGACCTATCGCATTACGAAAACGGGAAGAAAGCTCCTGCAAGAGGCCCGAGAGAAGCTGCGTGAACTCGTTTCGGAAGTTGTGGAGGATCGGGATGCCATGCACGCCAAAGGAGAGGATCAGTAATGGCACGCATTGAGTCGGTTGTGGAAAAGGCCGAGACGGGCCACGAGAGGATGGAGCCGACGATGCAACGCACGAGGACGAGCCACGGCTTCAACCTGCTTGAACTCCGTGCGGTGCGGCTAGTGCTGCTGTCACCGCTGTTTCCATACGCCGTCCAAGCCGCCATGTTGGCCGTCTTCGTCGGGCTGGCAATCTTCGGTTGGGGACAGTTTGCTCCTGAAGGCGTCCCGGCCAAGCAGTTCGCTCAGACCAATTTGGTGACACTTGTGATTTGGGGCCTATGGTGGCCTGCGATGGTCTGGGTGGCCGTCTTGTTCGGCCGGGTCTGGTGTGCGGTCTGCCCGCTGGAACTTCTTTCCAGCCTCACCGAGAGGCTTGGCCGCAAGCTGGGTGTGAAGCAGCAAGTTCTCGGTCGCTGGCTGCGCTCGGGGTTTCTCATCGTCGGGTTCTACGCCCTGATCCAGATGCTCATCGCCGGTGTGGAACTCCACCGAGTACCCGCCTACACCTCGATCTTCCTCTGGACGCTCCTGGCCCTAGCCGCATTCACCGGGTTCTTCCTGAAGGACCGTGCCTTCTGCCGTGGCTTCTGCCCAGTCGGCCTTTTGCTCTCGACCTACGGGCGAGGGTCCATGCTCGCTGTCCGGTCGTGTGGTGAAGGGGCTTGCGCCGGTTGCACCGACAAGGATTGCAGGCGACCAGCGAATCGCAACCGCCTCGATGCCCGAAGCTGTCCGAGTCTCCTCAATCCTGTCACGCTCAAGAGCAACGCCGACTGTCTGGTGTGCCTCCAGTGCGCCAAAGCGTGCCCTTCGTCGAACATGGGACTGTTCTTGCGCCGTCCGTTCCACATCGCCGATGTGCGAGAGGCGATGGCTTCGTGGCCGGTACTACTCTTCCTGATGGTCGTTTCCGGCTACGTGAGCTACGAGTTGTGCAGCGAGTGGAAGGCGGCTCAGGCCGTCTTTCTCTGGGTTCCTGAGAAGTCAGCGGCCCTGCTGGGCCTCAACAGCATTGCGGGTTGGGTGAAAGGCGTATGGGCCGTGGTTCTCCTTCCGCTCCTGCTCTGGACCATCCTCGCCATCCCGGTGCTTCTGCTCGGGGGAGCGAAGAGCATGGGCGAGGCATGGCGGCGGCTAGCGCTGCCGATGGCCGTCGTTCTGGCGGCTGGGCACATGGCGAAAGGTCTGGCCAAGTCGGCCCAATGGGCGGGCTATTCTCTGTTGGCATGGCAAGATCCCTCTGGAATCAGCACTGCCCAGGCGATTGTCGTGGGCGGGGACAAGCCCGGCTCACTGTTGTCGAAAGCGACGATCTCCACAGCGTGCCTCGTGCTCCTTCTCGTCATGGGCTACTTCGCCGTGCGGGAGAGCAAGCTCGCCGACCCAGTGACCCACAAGAGCCGAGTGCTTTCGCTGGCGGTCGCCATCCTGGTCTCGGCCGTGCTGATCTTCGGCTGGCGGCTTTCGACTTGATAGCGAGGCTCGCTGGCAGGCGGTTGTATGAACACCGACCAAGAGAACCATAGACACCTCGCACGTCAGGTCGGCGTCTTCGGTGCCACGATGATGGGCCTGGGCTCGATCATCGGCACGGGGATCTTCGTCAGCATTGGAATTGCAGCCGGGGTCACTGGGCCATCGGTGACCCTGGCGATAGCCGTCGCCGCTTTGGTCGCCACTTGCAATGCCCTGAGTAGCGCCCAGCTTGCGGCGAATCATCCCGTCAGCGGCGGCACCTACGAGTATGGCTACCGCTGGCTCCATCCTGCATTCGGCTTCACCGCCGGATGGATGTTTCTCTGGGCAAAGACCGCCTCGGCGGCGACGGCGGCGCTCGGCTTCGCAGGATACGTGCTAAGTGGCTTCGGCCAGGACTGGTCAAGCTGGGAAGTCCCCTTGGCGGTGGCGACAACTGTTGTGCTGACCGCCCTTGTTCTCAGCGGCATCCGGCGATCCAACGCCACCAACATTGTGATCGTGTCGGTGACGATCCTGGCGCTGGTGTTCTTCATCCTGGCGGGTCTGCCTCTCGCCTCGGCGGCTGGCAGCAGCCGCTTGACGCCTTTTTTCCAGCCCCCCAGTCCCGACTCACCGCCGTGGGCGGGGTTCTTCGAGGCGTGCGCTCTGATGTTCGTGGCCTACACTGGCTACGGCCGGATCGCCACGCTCGGAGAAGAGATCCGGGAGCCAAGGAAGAACATTCCCCTGGCAATCGTGCTCACGCTCGTGGTGTCGATGGGACTGTATATCGCCGTGGGACTCGTTGGAATTGCCGCTGTCGGTGCTGAAACACTGGCGGCAGCCACCACGGAACAGGCCGCTCCCTTGGCGGTCGTCGCTCGGCAATTCGGGATACCAGGAGCGAGCATGATACTGGCCGTGGGGGCGGTCACGGCGCTGCTCGGCGTCCTGCTCAACTTGATCCTGGGCCTGTCCCGAGTTCTCCTTTCCATGGGGCGACGAAAGGACATGCCCTCGATCTTCGCCAAGCTCAACCGCTCGGGGACGACACCTTATCCA
>CAZFKF010000734.1:0-3750 GCA_964518805.1 uncultured Planctomycetaceae bacterium
CGGACTCGGCGCAGATAAGCGATGACGGCGAACGTGACAGCGCCTTCGCACAGGGCAATGACGAGGTGGACGCCGATCATGACACCGAGAAACTGACTGAGCGGCACTTGTAACACGCCGCTCAGTGCCGCCTCAATCGGCACCATCGCCGCTCCGGCCGTGACGCCGGCAACGCAGGCCATCCATGCGGCCAAGTACTGCCGCCATGCCGGCGCCCTGGCTGCCTGGCCGAGCAAGAGACGGTAAACCGTCCAGCCAAGCAGGCACGGAACCACGCCCAGATTCAGGATATTGCAGCCCAAGGCGAGCAGTCCGCCGTCTTGGAACAGCAGGCACTGAACGATGAGGATCGCGGCCATGGTGACGATGCCCGCCGCGGGCCCCAGCAGAATCGCCAGCAATACGCCGCCGCCCAGGTGCCCGCTGGTGCCGGGCATGCCAGGTAGGGTGAAATTAATCATCTGCGCAGCGAACACGAACGCACCCATCACGCCCATCAAGGGCAACCGATCGTCGCCCGTCACGTGCCGGGCGCGGCGAGCGGCAATCGCCACGATGACGGCCACGACCGCCAGCGTGACGGCGGCAACCGGCACGCTCAGCAGTTCATTGGCCATGTGCATGGCCAGCAGGGGCGCGAACCACGTCATTTCGTCCTCGCCTCGGCGATCGTGGTGACCGTCAAAATCTCCTGGTCGGGCATGGCCGCAATGTTCCGAGCCAGAGCCTCCACGTGATCCCGGTGGCCACTGTCTTCGGCCGATTTTCCCGCGGAGACTACGGGCTTGTCCCATGCGAGAAGACTCACCAGCGCAGGCGTCGGACGCAGTTCGGCCGACTTTCCGCTCCGGGTATTCTTGATGCGCACGATCAGATGGTCGCCCTGCACCCACCTGAGATTCCGCTTCCCCAGCGTGGCACCGGTGCCCGACTGCACACCGTCGAGGAAACACGATTGTGGCGGCTTGGCCAGAGGGCCTTCGCAGGCCACATCGACATCGAAGAACCCTTTCGCATCCACGGCCCGCAGGCCGGCCATGCCTATCCTGGCTCCCGCCACCACGGCGGGGCCGAGGTGTCCGTGAATCTGCACGACTTCCGTCAACCAGGCTGGATCGGACGCCTGACGACTATAACTCGGTTGGGGGAGACGTGCCGGCGACTCCTCGGCAAAACAAGGAGCCGCACTTGCTATTAGCACCATGAGGAGCAGGGTACGATTCATCGCTTGGAATGGGGGCAATAGGAAGTTCTGAAGAATTGTATTATCGTCGATTATAGTTCCTCCGCCACGGCCCACAAGCGGCCGCGGCGGTCGCTACGTCGGCAAGGGGTCTGCACAAGCTGGCCGTCGTTCTCGCCCCGCTGCCGGTCTTCGGGATGGACTCACTCCTTCCGCGCCTCGACACGCGAACAACCCCTAGGTAGACACGATCATCCTCGGTTGGGCGCGTCGTGGAAGTGTGAGCGATCACAATCCGATCCAGCAGCCAACGGCACCTAAGAAGGCTTCCAACCGCATCAGAACGGCGGGCTGCAGACGCTCGGCTGCGACACATCAATAACGGGGTAGTCACGTGCTGTCCTGGGTGGGGGGGGCTCGTGCTTGGTTCGACGAATCGCCCTGCCTGGCTCGCGTGCGTAATCGGTGTCTCCGCCGGTGCTGCAATGGTCCCTGTCGAGGCGGCCGCCAGTGGCGTCTTGCGGTCGCCAGTTTCGCAGATCAGCTTCAGCACGATTTCACGGAGACGTCGCCGCTGTAAAAGACAGCCTCGCTTGAGGGCCTTGTTGCGGTTCATCGAGAGCACATTATAATCAGCGGGTAATACGATCCCTGGACTCGTCGTACTCCCCCATTACGCCGTGCCGCGGAACTCGAACCATAGAACCCCTCGCCCTGCCTGTTGGATCGCGTGTCCCGATGAGCGCCTGCCACGCTGGCGAGCCGGAGGTGCGAACGCCTAACCCGCGTTTCGAGCCCCGGGTGCCGACTCCCGATCGAGAAGCTTCCCGATGAGCATATTCACCGAGACCTGGCTTGCTGTCGCAAGCGTTGTCCGCGACCATTCGGCCGGACTATTCGTCCTGGGATTCGCCGCGGTGGCGGTTTTGCACACTGCGGCAGGACTCGGCCGGACGCGGCAGTGGTACCTGCTGCCGGTTGTTTTCGGACTGACGGCTTTGGCGGGCTTTCTGTTGAACCCCTTTGCCGACGCCAACACGCCCGAGGATCTTCGCAGCACCCTGACCAGCTTCGAGACGCTGACGCTGCTGTGCATCGCCCAGTTCCTGCTATTGACCGCCGCCCTGGTGTTTGGAATTCGACTGGATCCGTGGAGCGATGAGCCTCGCAGCATGATGCGTCTTGCCGTCGTTCACTCCTTCCCCGTGCCCGTGGTTACGATCGCCATGCTTTTGATCGAACAGGGGCGGCTTGCCGGGGTTCCCGGGGCGAGGCCGGAAGCGGTCGGCCGAGAGGTCGGGTTCATCGTGGCCGGGGGACTCACGCTGGCCTGCGCTGCGGCCATGACCTTGCCTCGCCGTTGGCTGGCGCTGCCGCACCAGGTGCTTTCCATCGCCATGCTCTTGGCCTGTATGTTTGTGCCTTGCCTGGACGCTCCGTTGCCTGCGCCGATGTTCAGCTTCGACCCGGAGTCGGTTCGCCTTCTGTGGCAGGTTGGATTGGGGGCAATGGTTGTGGTGCTGGCCGGCTGGTGTTGACCGCGGGTGCCGTTCTCGGCCCTGTTCCGCCGTCCTGTCACGCGGTCGTCCGCCGAGTGACTCTCTTGTAACGCATGACTCCGAGGTAGCCCATGGGACTGTTGACCAACGTCTTCTACCTGATCTCGACCGCCCTGTTGATTCCCTGCATGCTGGCGCTGTTGTGGTGTCTGGCGCGGGCCCTGCTATTGGCCGGCCAGGCCCTGCGCGAGTACGGAGTCCGGCGCCGGCAACAAGCGGTCTTGGTCGAGTACTGCCGCGCCCTGGAGGCCGGGCAAGTCGCCCCGCATGGGCTTCCCCGCAACGGCCACTTGGGTCCGCTCTTGGCGCGTCTGGCGGAGACGGCCGAGAACCCGGCGATCACCCGGCGGCTGGTGCGCGAGGGCGAACTGGCCTGGAAGACAGACCTCGAACGGCTTCGCGTGCTCAATCGCAATGGGCCGGCGTTCGGCCTGATGGGCACGCTGGTCCCGCTCGGCCCGGCCCTGGTCGGATTGGCCGCCGGCGACCTCGTCTCCCTCTCCAACAACCTGATCATCGCGTTCGCTACGACCGTGGTGGGCCTCCTGGTGGCCGTGATCGCCAGTTCCCTTTCGAGCGTCAAGAAACGCTGGTACCAGGCCGACGCGATCCTATTGAATTTTGCCGCCGATCGCCTGGCGCAACTTGTAGCGAATGGGCCGCCGCAGGAGTCGACCGGGACGTCCGGCGACGGGCAGGCCCGGCCGTCCGCGTCCGCCATCTCTAATTAGCGCAATCTCATTGCGAGGGCTGCCATGAACCAACCCAACCATTCCACCTCGCTTTCGAAGCCGATCGAGTTATTCGACGACGACGATGACGGCGGGGTCGATCCGATGTCCGGACTGACCAACGCCTTCGACGCAGCGATTGTCTTCGCGCTGGCCTTCATGGTGGCCCTGGTCCAGCACCTGCACGTCCCCTCGATGCTCCAGGCCAAGGACTACACGGTCATCACCAATCCCGGGCAGCCGAACATGGAGATCATCGTCAAGGAAGGCAAGGAGA
>CAZFKF010000735.1:0-3748 GCA_964518805.1 uncultured Planctomycetaceae bacterium
TGCCCTGGGATTGCCCGTGACCATCTCGGTCTCGATCAATGCCGGGGCAACGGCGTTGACCGTGATCCCCTCCTTGGCGAGCAGATTCGCATACGAATGCGTCAGCCCGAGAATTCCGGCCTTCGATGCGGCGTAATGCGGCCCGACGACGCCGCCAGTCTGGGCCGCCACCGAAGAGAGATTGATGATCCTTCCCCATCGGGCGGCTCGCATCTTCGGCAGCACCGCCTGGGTAACGAGAAAGACGGATTTCAGATTGATGGCGAGGATCTTATCCCAGTCCTGCTCGGTGATCTCTGCGATGGGCTGAGGGTGGGTCACGCCCGCATTGTTGACCAGGATCGCCAGGGGGCCGAGTTCCGCCTCCACGGTCCTCACCAATCGGGCAACATCGGCCGCAAGCGAAACGTCGGCTTCCACGGCGATACTGCGGCGGCCGAACTTCTCGATCTCGTTGCACGTTTCCTTGGCATCTTTGTGGCGGGATCGGTAATTGACGGCAATATCGGCACCTGCCTTGGCCAAGGCAATGGCGATTGCCCTGCCGATCCCCCGGCTTGCTCCGGTTACGAGGACAACCTTGTCGGTCAGATCGTCAAGCATTTGCGGCACTTCCTGGTTGAACGGATGCCCGATCCCTGTTCTTCTTCCGTTTCATTTGCTCACTCCCGCCAACTCGTGCTTGCTGACCGCCTCCCAGACCGTTTCCTGGATCGCCTCGGCCAGCTTCGGATCGGTCACCTTGTAGGGTGCCCCTGGCAGCCCCTTCGGGTTCGCCCTGTAGAGCGTGGCGAAGAATGTGCAGCCGACGATGCAGGAACCGACGTTGTTTAGGTGGATGCCATCGGCGAAGACCTCCTTGATGTGCCTATGTCCCGGCACCTCCCCACGCTTCATCCGCTGGTTCAACTCGTACATGGCGTGGCCGACCGGGACCATGTGGACCTTCAACTTCGGGTACGCCTTCCTCAGTTCCAGCGTCAGCCGCTCGAAATAGTCCTTGGTTTCGTTCGTGCCGTCCCAGCCACCGGTGTACTTCTTGAGCCAAGCCGTGTCGAAGTCATCCTTTCCCTGCCTGGGCCAGCGGGCGTAGACGTAGACCTGGAGGTCGGGACTCTTGGCTAGGGCGAGGTCGATGAAGTTCTTCGCCATCGTCAAGTCGCCGTCCTTGCCGCTCAAGTGGCGGTCGAACGGCTGAAGGCTTAGAACGTCCCACTCGAAGTTGGCGAGGGCGTTGGGGTAGAGGCCGAAGGGTGGCTCCTGGAAGCCGTCCTTGGGATGCTGCCAGATCCACTGAAGCGGGGCACCGGGGATCATGTGCCTGCCCCAAACGTGCTGATAGCCCCGGCTCTTGGCGAGTTCGGCCAATGCACGGTAATGGATCGTGTCGCTCACGCTATTCCCGACGAAGTAGACTCGGAGCGCCTTCTCCTCGGCAGGCGATTCGGCGGCGATGAGGACGATGGCGGCCAGAGTTAGCGTAGTTCGGATCATGATCTTCTCCATCGCAGGTTTCGCTGGCCATTATACCAGGTGCCCCACGGGGCGACCCCACCACTCCCGCACGGATTGTCTCCCCTGTAGAATGTCCTCATGAAGGTCATCTCCCTCCAGTCCGGCAGCAATGGCAACTGTATCTATGTCGAAACGGATGGCGTCAGGCTGTTGTTCGACGCCGGGATTAGCGCCATCCAGGCCGAGAAACGCCTCGCTCTGCATGGGCGGGCTGTGACGGGCTTGAATGCCCTGTTGATTTCCCACGATCATACTGACCACGCCCGTAGCATGGGTATCTTCCACCGGAAGTTCGGGCTTCCGGTCTACGTCACCGCCAAAACCCACTACGCAGCAAGCCGATATCGGCTCGGGGAAATCGGCGACCTCAATCACTTTTGTGCCGGGGAATCCCTGCGATTCGGCGAAGTGGTTGTGGAAACCATTTCGACACCACACGATGGGGTGGACGGGGTTGCTTTCGTTGTTGACGACGGCACACACCGCCTGGGCATCCTTACTGACCTGGGGCACGTCTTCAGCGACCTGAAGGCGGTGATCGGTTCCCTGGATGCGGTGTTGTTGGAGAGTAATTACGACCCTGAGATGCTTGCCAGCGGCTCATACCCCGACTGGCTCAAGGAGCGAATTGAAGGCCCTGGTGGGCACATTTCAAACTTGGAGTCTGCGGAGCTACTTCGGGCCGCGGCCTCAAAGCGGATGAAATGGGCTTGCCTGGGCCATTTGTCCCACGACAACAACGCCCCAGACTTGGCCCTCGAAACCCATCGCAAGATTCTCGGCGAACGGCTGCCGCTCGACGTGGCGACTCGATATGAGCCGAGCGGTGTGATGGAAGTCTGATCCGGCGTGTGTCACCTTGGTCACTGCCCTCTCTCATCCTCCCATGGCCAATCGCGACAATCATTACGAGGCAGCCTTTGGGGAGTACCTTCGGGCGCGCGGCGTGCCCTATGTGGCGGTCGACGAGGCCCGGCGCAGCCTGCTGGCCGACGGGGCGTCGATCAAGAGCCTCGATTTCATCGTGTCGTCCGCCGGACCGGCGGTGTGGCTGGTGGATGTCAAGGGACGGCGCTTCCCGTCGGGCGACGACGAGTCGCGCCACTACTGGAAGAACTGGTCGACCCGCGACGACCTGACGAGCCTGGCCCGATGGGAGGCCCTCTTCGGCGAGAATTTCCAGGGTCTGTTCGTGTTTGCCTACCACATCCTCGGCGTCTTCACGCCGGCAACGTCTCCTGACGCGAAACCGGTGCCAATGACAATCGCCTGCTATCGGTGCCCCTCCGACCCGGCATCCCAAGGCGAAACCAACTACGTCATGATTGTCGGCCCGCATACGATCTCGAATGGGCCGAACTCGGTGCGTCTGAAGGACATTGCCGACGGTCCGGCCAATACCATCGCCGTGGTCGAGACCTACGGCCTGGGCATCCGCTGGTACGAGCCCGCAGACCTGCGGGCCGAGGAAATCACGTTCCGCATCAACGATCCAGAATACTTCGGCATCGCCAGCCGCCACCCCGGCGGCGTCCAAGTCGGACTGATTGACGGAAGCGTGCGATTCCTGCCAGACGATACGGACCCGCGCGCCGTCGAAGCCGCAACCACGATCCACGGCGGCGACTCGTGTCAGTCATGGTAGGGGTTGTCCTATGAGTTCGATTCTTTGCAGCAGCGGTGAAACGGCGGCGTCGACGGGCGTCGCGAGCGTGACGACGACGCGGGCGTAGCGGGCTGGCGGCAGATCGGGCAGCTTGGGGGTGCGCTCGCCGGAAGGGATCACGACGCGTTCCGTCGCGGCGACCGTCTTGAAGTCGTCGTGGGAGGTTTCCACGTGCGCAGTGATCGTGCCGTGGTGGAGGGTGGCGCTCGTGCGCAGCGTCGTGAGGCGGACGGTCTGGCCCCAGTCGCAGGACGCAGTGGTGTAGCGGCCGGTCTGGGCGCCGAGTTTGGCAGGCGGGACGGGGGTGTAATCGGCGGCAAAAGAGAGCTTGTCCGGCGTCAGCGCGGCGCGATGGATTGCGATGTCGTCGAGCGAACCGTCGAACGGGAACCCGCCGCCAAACGCGCCGAGCGTCAGTGGCGCGGCGCTCGTGGAGACGCCGATCCCGGCGATTGGCTTCGGTTCGCCGTCCGGTTTGCCGTCGAAGTACACCGTCAGCTTCTGAGCATGGCGGTCATAGACGGCCGCCGCGTGGTGCCATTTTCCGTCGGCTGCGGCCGTCGCGCC
>CAZFKF010000736.1:0-3736 GCA_964518805.1 uncultured Planctomycetaceae bacterium
AAGGGCCAGGCACCGATCGGGTCGCGGACCGGTCCACCAGTCGACGCGATCCTGCGCGACGGGGCCATCGAATCCATCAGTACCTCCTTGAGGATGGAACGCAACCAGCGCCATGGCAATGTTGGGGGGATACAGCATAACCCCAGATCGCGAAACGGTCCAGATTGAACCCACAATGGATTGGCCCCTCTTCTCATGGGTCTGCCTTCCTTTTGCCCTTCGAGTCCAATCTGAGTAGACTTACGGAGTCCAGCGGACCCCCGCACCCGAACCTTCACACCACGAGATCTGCCTTGTCTTCCCAGCCAACGCAAATCTCCATCGCTGCCAATGGCGACCTCGTCATGGACTGGGACGACGGGCAGCGCCGCGTCTATGTGGTTGGAGATCTGCGAAGTCATTGCCCCTGCGCAACCTGCCGCGCCGCGAGTTTTTCTCCTCGGGTGGGCACCGAACCACCTTCTGGCGAGGCCCAATTGACCATCCAATCGATGGATGCCGTCGGCCATTATGCTTACCGGATCCTCTTCAGCGATGGCCACGACACCGGCATCTACACGCTCGATCTCCTCCGCAAGCTAGGCCGGCGTTCGTAGTTGCGGGCTTCAGCCCGTTTCTGAGTCACAACCGAGCCGGCAGACGGCTGAAGCCCGCATTACGAACGGCAGCCGGTTCATCATTGTGACGTGCTGTTCAGAATAAACAGCGCAAAGCCCCTGTGTTTCCACACTGTCCTACTTGTTGCCATCGCTAATCTCGCGATAAAGCTCAAGACCCTCATAAAGCGAACCGATACTAGGATTCGCCCACGCCGAGGTCGTGTCGCGACCATTTCAAGTACCGGCGGTGAGGCGCTCGTCCTCGCGAGGGATAGGACCATGAAAGACCGAGATCCGATCGAGAAAACGCACAAGGCGGGGCACTCGCATCACGAACGAGTGCACTCGAAGAAGAGGCATCGTGCCGGTTCTCCTCAGTCCGATGAGGTGTTTTCCGGGCCGCAGGTCATCGCTCGCATTCCGCGTCTGCCACGAAATGGCGATTACGTGGTACCCAAGAAGCCCTCCCGGGGCCAGCCAAGTTGGCTGGCGGGAAGGCGTCCGGCCATGTGGGTCGTGATGGGCGGGATCGGCTTCCTGGTGGTCGCGGCCCTGTTCGTTCCCAAGGCGTTCCAGTCCAAGAATACGGAATTGGCGACGCAGGACTCGGCGTTCCGGCCCGAAGTCCCGGCCCCCGATGCCCCACCGGCCCCGCGCTGGGCTGGCGGATCGTCCTCTGCCGAGACTTGGCAAGCCGCGAACAGCGCCACGACAACCGCTCCGGACAGCGGACCCCGCGGTGGTCCTTTAGCCGAATTCAGGAGCCCGGTCTCGCCGGCTGGCAGCGTCGAGGGGGCCTTCGTTGCCCCAAGCCCAGTGGCAGCGCACCCCGTCGAACCCTCCTATTCCGCCGGCTATCCTGGCGACCGGTCGGTTGCCCGTGGCGGTCTGAGTGAGCCGGTTCCGGCATACTCCAGTCCGTCCGTGCCGTCTGCGGCCAACGTTCCGTGGCAGCCCGTGCCTGGTGCACGCCGTCCCGATATCGTGGTTGATGGCCCCGGCGCCAACGGGCCGATTACGCAGAACCGGCCGCCGATCGCTTCCTATGCAGGGCCTTCCCGCGGTGGACTCATCAACGGAAGTCCAATGGCCTCGCGCGATGCGTACGGTGCCGCGCCGCCGTCGCCGCGTGACAACTACCCAGTCGATCCGCGTTCGGACTACCGGACTGCGGC
This sequence comes from uncultured Planctomycetaceae bacterium, assembly GCA_964518805.1. Taxonomy (GTDB): domain Bacteria; phylum Planctomycetota; class Planctomycetia; order Pirellulales; family Thermoguttaceae; genus CALFBP01. Next base: position 1,775 of record CAZFKF010000736.1, read on the forward strand.
TCGCCAACGCTACGCTCCGGAGCCGACGTCCGGGCAAGACTACTCTTACCCACCGGCACGTGCGGGCGAAGCGGCTCGCGACGGATGGTCGCCCGACGACCGCAACGACGGCGCGATGTCCGGGTATCCGAACCGCGGACGGACCGTCGGCTACGAGACGAGCTCGCCGGTCGGTGGACAACCAGCGGCGGGTCATGGGCCAGCGGCGGCTGGCAATCCTGGGTCGCCGGACTGGGTATCGCCGCCGACTTGGGCGACGCCGCCGGCCTGGAATTCGTCGCAGTCGGCGCCTGCGGCGGGGGCTTCTGCCCCGTCGTATCCGACGACGAGCTACACCGCTGGAGATAGCTGGCCGAACGCCGGTCCGGCCGCGCCCGGCGCGGTTGCGCCCACCGAGTACCAAGCGGCGCGATTCGAAGGGACTATTGAGAGACCAACCGCCAGGAATTCCTATGAGCGCACTGGATCAAGCATTCGTTAGGGCCTACGAGCAGCCTGCCGTCGCGACCGAAGGTCCGGCGCATGAGCCGTCGCCGGTGGTCTCGATGGCGACCGCGGTCAGGACTCCTTCGTCGGGCGTCGAAGGGATCGCCCCTCCGGCGCCGACGCAACCCGAGGCCAGCGCTGCTCCCACGGCGGCGAAGTCGCGGCCCGCGCGACGCAAGTCCTCGCGGGCCCCGAAGAACGACGCCCACCGGAGGACGCGCGGGGGTCACGAACGCCAGGCCCCGCCGACACGGGCCAGCTTCGAACCGTCGCGCGACAAACCGGCGTCCTCCCGCCCGGAACGATCGTCTGGTGGCAGCAAATCCAAGGCCGGAGGCGAGTTCCGTCCGTTGTTGGAAGTCGACGCATTCCTCTGGCCGAGGAACGTTGGCAAGTTGAGTGCGCCCGACCAGACCTCCATGGATCAACTCACCGCGAACCTGCTGAAGCGGGTTCGTCGCGGACAGAAGGCGGTGGGGTGGCAGGCCTGCCGGCACGGCGACGGTTGTTCGACCTTGCTGCTCGCCGCGGCCCGCCGGCTGGCCGAGCAGGGCCTCAAGGTGGTCCTGGTCGATGCCGACTTCCGACACCCTGCCTTGGCCCGCCGTTTGGGCCTGACTCCGAACTCGGGTTGGGAAGAGGTGGCGGCCGGGCGTTTGGCGCCGGAAGAGATCGTGGTCGAATCGCTTCAGGACCGGGTGAGCCTGGCGCCGTGGTGCGCTTCGCCCGAGGCGGACACCGTCGATGAGGCGAAGTCGTCCAAGACCCCCGACGCCTTGCTGGAAATGCTTCGGCACGCCTACGACATGGTACTGGTGGATCTGGGCCACGGAGATCCGGACGGCGGCCATCAGGAACTGCTCGACGCCGTGCGATCGCGTCTCGACGCCGTGCTCGTCGTCCACAAGGTGGACGAGGTTCCGCAGGTGGAACTGAGACGGGTGTGCCGCACGCTGTTGCGGTCTGGGAAGGCCAAGCTCGCCGTCGTAGAGAACTTCGTCTAGAGCGATGTACGAATCCTACTGGAACCTCCAACGCAAGCCGTTCGAGAACTGCTGCGATCCGCAGTTCTATTTCCCGGGCCAGTCGCACCAGGCGGCGCTGCTGAAGCTGCGCTATGCGGTGGAAAGCCAACGCGGCGGGGCGATCCTGGCCGGCCCTTCCGGCTCCGGAAAGACACTGCTGGTCAACATGCTGCGGACCCTGCTGGCGCCGCGATGCACGCCCTTGGTCCATTTGGTCTTTCCCCAGATGCCCACCGATCAGTTCCTGGCCTACGCGGCGGGCGAACTGTGCGGCGACCCGGCGGTTCCCCGTGCGCCCGAACTGCACCACAGTATCCGCCAGATCGAACAATTCCTGGCCGGCAACGTCCAGCGGGGGCAGCACGCCGTGCTCGTCGTCGACGAGGCCCACTTGCTCGACGACGTGCAGACGTGGGAGGCGCTGCGGTTGCTGATGAACTTCGAGTGTTCG
>CAZFKF010000737.1:0-3734 GCA_964518805.1 uncultured Planctomycetaceae bacterium
ATCTTGTTCACGACGTCCTGGCCCTGGACCACGCGGCCGAAGACCGTGTGCTTGCCGTCGAGCCAGGGCGTGGCCACGTGGGTGATGAAGACCTGCGAGCCGTTGGTGTTCGGGCCGGCGTTGGCCATCGAGAGCACGCCGGGCCCGTCGTGCTTGAGCGAGGTGTCGAATTCGTCCTCGAAGTTGTAGCCCGGCCCGCCGGTGCCGGTGCCCAGGGGGCATCCGCCCTGGATCATGAAATTGGCGATCACGCGATGGAACTTCAGCCCGTTGTAAAAACCCTTGCCGGCCAGCGTCTCGAAGTTGGCCACGGTCTTGGGGGCCTTGTCGTCGTGAAGCTTAATGCGGATCGTGCCGCGGTTGGTCTCGATGGTGGCGACTTTCATGGGGAACGTGGCCTTTCGATTCGGAGGGTGTAAGGCGGAAGGAAAAAGGAAGAAGAAGGGGGAAGAGGGGAACCGAAGAGCGGTGCGGGGAAGCATGGGAAGCAAACCTTCATTAGCTTCCCACTTTCCCGTCTTCTTTTCTTACGTTGGTTTCGTGCCGTGCGCCTTGAAGCGTGCGCCGCTGGCGCGTTCGTCGCGGACCATGGCGGCGATGGCGTCGAGGGCGCCGTCGAGGTCGATCATCTCGGACTTCTCGTCCCAACGCCACTTGATTTCGAGCTTGCCTTGCTTCAGGCCGCGCTCGCCGATGACCACGCGGAGCGGGAAGCCGACCAGATCGGCGTCCTTGAATTTTACGCCGGCCCGCTGGTCGCGGTCGTCCAACAGAACGTCGATTCCGGCCGCTTCGAGGGCGTCGTGCATCTCGGCGGCGACCTTGCGGGTCTGCTCTTCCATGACGTTGACCGGCACGAGGACCACCTCGTACGGGGCCAGGGCCACCGGCCAGAGAATGCCGTTGGCGTCGTGCCGGGTCTCGATCAGCGAGGCGAGGATGCGGTTGATGCCGATCCCGTAGCAGCCCATGATGATCGGGCGGAGTTGTTCCTTGTCGTCCAGGAACCGCGCGGCCAGGGCGTCGGAATACTTGGTGCCGAGTTTGAACACGTGCCCCACCTCGATGGCATGCCGCGTCGAAAGGGTGCCGCAGCATCGCGGGCAGGGGTCGCCGTGGCAGGCGTTGCGCAGGTCGTGGAACTGCTGAAGCTGAAAATCGCGGCCGAGATTGACGCCCACCAGGTGGGCGTCGGCAGCGTTGGCCCCGGTCACGGCGTTGTGCATGAACTGCACCGCGCGGTCGGCGAAGAGGGGAATCGCCTGTTTCATGCCCACCGGCCCGGCGAATCCCACCGGGGCGCCGGTAACCTGTTCAATCACCGCCGGTTCGGCCAGGGCGATCTTCTGCGCCCCTACGGCCCGGCGGATCTTGGCCTCGTTCGCCTCGTGGTCGCCGCGCAGGAGGACCGCGATCGGCTTGCCGTCGGCAGTGTAGATCAGCGTCTTGATCATGTCCTGCGGTTGGCGCCCGAGAAAGCGGCTCACCTGCTCGATCGTGCTCGTGTTGGGCGTATCGACCTTGCGGAGCGGTTCGGTCGGGGGAGCTGATGATCCTTCGCCCACCGGCCCGATCTCCGCCCGCTCCAGGTTCGCCGCGTAGCCGCATTGCCGGCAGTGGACCACCATGTCCTCGCCGTTCTCGGCCGGGACCATGAACTCGTGGCTGGCGTCGCCGCCGATGGGGCCGCTTTCGGCCTCGACGGGCAGGTACTCGAACCCGCAACGGTTGAAGATCCGGCAGTAGGCGGCGTACATCTTGTCGTAGCTTTGGCCCAGGGCCTCGACCGACGTGTCGAAGCTGTAGGCGTCCTTCATCAGGAACTCGCTGGTGCGCAACACGCCAAACCGCGGCCGCTCTTCGTTGCGAAACTTCGTCTGGATCTGGTACAGCGTGATCGGCATCTGGCGGTAGCTGGAGATGTGCTTGGCCACCAGATCGGTGATGACTTCCTCGTGCGTCGGCCCGAGGGCCATCTGCACCTTGCGATTGGCCCGCCGCACGCTGAACTGGATCAGCACGTCGCCAAAGGCCTCGACGCGCCCGGTCTGCTCCCAGAGGCTGATGGGCGTCAGGGCGGACATCAGCAACTCCACCGCCCCGGCAGCGTCCATCTCCTCGCGGACAATCCGTTCGGCCTTGCGCAGGGCCCGGAGTCCCAGCGGCAGGTACGTATAGGCTCCGGCCATAACCTGGCCGACCAAACCGGCCCGAAGCATTAGGACGTGGCTAGGGATTTCCGCCCCTTCGGGCGTTTCTTTCATCGTCGGAATCAGGGTTTGGGACCAGCGCATGGGAGTGGGACTTGGGGCTGGGGGTTGGGATTTATGGGCCGGCGTTGGAAGCGATGGAAGCAGGCAAAGCCCAGCCTCGCATTGCGTCGCGCGGCAATCACACGCCTGTCATCGAACACGCCCCTACGCAGGGCGTCTCGAAGGCAGCAGATCGGGTATTGTAGGCGATCGAAGCCGCCCGTGAAAGGCCACGACATCGCTCAGCCCCCGCCATCCCGCACCCGCGTAGGACAGACAGACGAGTACGGCGGACGGAGCGCAGCGACGCCCGCCAACGGTGCGCCCCAATCCGGCAGGCGTCGCTGCGCTCCGTCCGCCCCACATGCGACACGCTGCGTGTCCTCGACCCCAGCCCCCAATTCCTAACCCACGACCACCTCCCCCTTGTGGAGTATTTCCAGTCGTCCTACAATCCAGGGTTGGTTTTCGGTTCACCAGCTTGCGGAAGGAAGCGACATGCGGCGGCGCTTTGTGAATGAATTGCACGAACAGGAGACGGTCAACCAGGTGTTTCGCGCAGCCGAGAAGCAACTTCGACCCAATCGCAACGGGAACCTGTACTTGCAGATGGAGCTTTCGGACCGCTCGGGCCGGATCAGTGCCCGGATGTGGAACGCCGGCGAGTCGCTCTACCGCTCGTTCGAGAACGGCGACTACGTGCAGATTGAGGGGACGACGCAGCTATTTCAGGGGGCCAAGCAACTCATCGTCAGCCGGCTGATGAAGGTCGAGCCGAGCGAGGTCAACGAGGACGATTTCACGCCCGTAGCCTCCGTGGCCGTCGACAAACTCGTGGTCCGCCTGGGCGAACTGTTGCGGAGCATCGCCTGTCCGCACCTGCGGAGCCTCGCCGAGTGTTTCCTCATGGACGAGACGTTCATGCACAAACTCACCCGGGCGCCGGCGGGCATCAAGCTTCACCACGCCTACCTGGGCGGCCTGTTGGAGCACATCGTAAGCCTGATGGAGGTCGTCAACCGCATCGCCCCGTGCTATCCGCAGTTGGATCGCGACCTGATGCTGGTGGGGGCTCTATTGCACGACGCCAGCAAAGTGGACGAACTGAGCTATGACCGCGAGTTCGCCTACAGCGACGAGGGGCAACTGGTGGGCCACGTGGTGATGGCCGTGAGTCTGCTGGAGAGCAAGGTCCGCGAGGCCGAGCGACTCTCCGGCGAGGCCATCCCGTCGGAGATCGTCCTCCGCCTGAAGCACCTCATCGTCAGCCACCACGGCGAGTACGAGTACGGCAGCCCGAAGTTGCCCATGACCCTGGAGGCGATCGCCCTCTACTGCCTCGACAACCTCGACGCCAAGATCGCCGCCTTCACCCAGCAGTTGCGCGACGACCCCAACGTCGACAGCCCCTGGACCAATTTCAACTCGAACCTGGGACGAAAGCTGTTCAAAGGCAGCCGCGGGGACGATCGCTGAGGGCCG
>CAZFKF010000738.1:0-3733 GCA_964518805.1 uncultured Planctomycetaceae bacterium
GCTACCGCGACCTGGAGAAGATCTCGCAGACGCTCTCTCCGATCCTCATCCGCCGCACCAAGGACAAGGTGCTCCGCGAACTGCCCGAACGCCTGGAGAAACGGCTCTTCGTCCCCATGACGCCGCAGCAGATGGCGCACCATGACGAGAACAAGGAACTGGTCGGCCGGATCGTGCAGAAGTGGCGCCGACTGGGGTTCCTTTCCGAGGCGGATCAGCGGCGGTTGATGATCTTCCTCCAGAAGATGCGGATGTCGTGCAACAGCACCTACCTGTTGGACCGCGAGACCGACTTCGGCGTGAAGGCCGACGAGTTGACCGCGCTCTTGACCGACGTCCTCGAAGAAGGCGACACCAAAGTCGTGATCTTCAGCCAGTGGCTGCTGATGCATCAACTGATCTCGCGACGGCTCAAGGCCCACAAGTGGCCGCATGTGCTCTTCTCGGGCGAGGTGCCCGGCCCGAAGCGTAAGGACCTGATCCATCGATTTCGCGAAGACCCCGATTGCCGCTTGTTCCTTTCAACCGACGCGGGCGGAGTGGGATTGAACCTTCAGCACGCCTCGGTGGTGGTAAACCTCGATCAGCCCTGGAACCCCGCGGTCTTGGAGCAGCGGATCGGCCGGGTCCATCGGCTCGGGCAGCACCGTCCGGTCCGCGTGCTGCACCTGATTTCGCAGGGGACGATCGAAGAGGGCATGCTCAACCTCTTGGGCTTCAAAAAGGCCGTGTTCGCCGGCGTGCTGGACGGGGGCCAGAACGAGGTCTTCCTGGGCGGCACGCGCCTGAAGCAGTTCATGGACTCGGTGGACAAGGCCACCGCGTCGATCCCGCGGCCCATGCCGCTTGAACGGCCCGACGGAGATGGCGAGGAGGCACAACGGGCGGTATCGACGCAACGCGGCCGGCCTCGGCGCGAGGCGCCCGGGGGCGAAGCCGAGCCCGAACGCCAGCCGCCCGCCCCGGCCCCCGAACTCCTGTGGACCGATGTGGTCGCCACGGGGATGTCGCTCTTGGACAAATTGGCCCAAGCCCTAAGCGCAGGCCCACATCCGGCAGGGCGGCAGGCCGGACCGCCCGCCCTCCGATTGCCCGCCGACCTGATTGTTCGCGATCAGCCTGGGGCTCAACCTTACCTGAGACTGCCAATTCCCAAGCCGGAGATCGTCGAGAAGATCACCGGATTGCTGAGTGCGCTCTTGGAAAAATAGGTCGGCTAGGTTGTCTGCAGAGATAGAGTCCGCTGTGACTACCCCGTTTGTAGTGCGGGCTCGTCAGCGACCTCTTCGCGCGATTTTCGAATAATCACTCCCGCGATGCGTCAGCCCGCCGAAACCTTTGGCGATGTGCATGGTTAAACCGGTAGGCAGAGTGTGCCGAGGCACATCCCCCTAGTTGGCCGAATGGGGTTGCTGTGAGTCATTGCCCCTTCTGGATGGGCAAGCAGCGACCCGGCCGTAGTATCTTGTCGAGTGCAGCCAAAGGAGACGTCGGATGAGAGTGTTGCGAGCGGTGTTGATTCTGGTGGTGGCAGTGCTGATCGCCTGCCCGGTCGTAGCTCAGGAGAAGAAGAAGGGCCGTCGCGGCGGTGCGCGTGGTTCTGACCCCACGGCTCGGTTGCTGGAAGGCCTGAATCTGACCGACGAGCAGAAAGCCAAGGTCGAGGAAGTGAGCAAGGAACTTGCCCCGAAGGTTGCCGAACTGCGGAAGAAGCAAGAGGGCATTCTGACCGACGAACAGAAGAAGGCGCGCGAAGAGGCACTTAAGGAAGCCCGCAGCGCAGGAAAGTCGCGTCAAGAGACGGCGAAGGCCGTCGAAGACGCGGTGAAACTCACCGATGAGCAGAAGGCCAAGAGGGCCGAAGTCGGCAAGGAAATGGCGGATTTGCAGAAGACGCGAATGGAGAAGATCAAGGCCTTCTTGACCGCCGAGCAGAAAGAGCAACTCGAGAAGAGGATCGAGGAATTGAAGAGCAAGATGGGCAAGGGCAAAAAGAAGGCAAACTGATCGGGCCCGCGCCGTCCGCGAGGACCCACTCGCTTCTCGGGGCCGGCCCGCCCGTGCAGGCCGGCCCCGTTTTCTATCCCGGCGAAATGAATGGGCGCTCTCGCAGCTCTCGTAGGTTATGCTTCAGCATAACGAGCGGGCCGATCCGGGGCGCAAGGTTATGCTGAAGCATAGCCAACGGGCCACGGGCGGGTTTGCCTAAAAGGCCAGCTCGATCCGCGCGGTCAGTCCGTCGAAGGTCAGGGTGTCGTTCAGTTTGCCGGCCTGTCCGGCCCGGACCGATTGGATGAACGCGTCGGTCGTCGGAGTGTTGAGCCAACCGCTGAACACGTACCCGGCCTTGAGACGCAGGCAGCCGTTCTCGCTCGTCCAGCCCACGCCGAGTTCGGCGTCGAGGATGGTCACGACGCGATCGTCCTTCCAACCGGTGAGCACCAGCGGGTTCTGGGCGCCCGGGACTTGCTGCTCGACAAAACGGCCGCCGAAGGTTCCGCCCAGCAGGCTCGCCGCGCCTGAGGCGTACACCGAGAAGCCCGAGCAGCCGAACCGCCGCTCACCGTCGAGGCCGAAGCGGATTCCGCCGCCGTCGAAGTTGAGCCGGGCATCGACGGTTTCGTGGAGCGTTGCGTTGGTGAACGTCGAGTCCAGACGCTGATCCAGATGGGCGTAGCGCCCGCCGAGGACGTAGGTCAGCATACCTTGCTCGCTGCCCAGGATGAGGCCGCGATACGCCATGTCGGCCAATTGAAATTGCATCGCGTATCCGGCATCGGCGGTCAGGAAGTCTGTGGGGGCGGCGCTCGTGCCCGGGTGCGAGACGAGGGAGCGGAGCACGATCGGCGCAACCGCGTCGGCGTGGGCCGTGGTCGAGCCTTCGAATCGGGTGTAGTTGAGTTCCAACGCCGAACACGTGTCGAAGCGGTATCCCAGCCCGACGCGGAAGGCCGGCTGGAACGAGATGTCGGCCAGGGTGGTGTTGCCCACCTGAACCGGCGCCACGCCGGCCGGCGGCACGATGGCCCCGTTGATCGGAACCGCCAGGGCCACGGCATCGCGTCCCGGTCGCAGATAGAGGAAGTCGCCCCTCACCTGCCACGCGGGACAACACGGCGGCTGGCAGCAGCGGTCGGCAAAGCCGGGGTCCATCGGAAACGGCATGCCGGGATCCACGGGGAGCGGCATCGGCGAGCCGACACGCCCCGCTCCCTCGTCATAGAACGGCGGCTGCAACGGCTGGCTCAACACCGATCCGGCGCCTCCCGCGGCGTAGACGTTCGGATCGAACGTCTGCGCGAAGCACTGCGCTGCGAGCACCAGAAAGACCGCAGGAACCGCTCCGAGGAGAAACCCGATCCTGGACATTGTCACCTCCGTGCAACGAACCGGCGCAATACCGACTTCCGGTAGTCACGGTATCGGTGCGCAGACCCTTAGAATGAACATGAACGACCCTCGTCGGTGCTACCGGTTGATCCGGGCAGTCGCCTACAAACGCAAGAGTCTGCCCGACCGGAGCGACGCTCACCAGTAGGCGGCCAGCACCTGGTCCAGGGCGCGGAAGATACTGGACGTTTTCCCTTTCTTTTTCAGGCTGACGTTTTCCACATTGTCGAGCCACACGGCGCGGTGGTATGGGCTGGGTAAACCGGAGAGGCCGTCGCTGCCGGCGACCTGTGCAAGGGCGGCATCGTGATCCGGGGCGTGGCCCCGGCCGCCCGGCCCCTCC
>CAZFKF010000739.1:0-3730 GCA_964518805.1 uncultured Planctomycetaceae bacterium
ACCGACTTCCTGCCGACGATCAAGATCGGCGACACTGCTTTGTAGTGCCTTCCACAGGCGGTCTTCGTACTCCTCGCGCGAGTCAGAATCGCGCGAGAAAGTCGCCCAAGCGTACGAGATTCCCTTGCGGCCTTCAGGGGCCGGCAAAACCCAATCCTGCCGGCCCCCTTCTGCAATAAGGTACAACCCGGCCGTTGTGGAGGTGTCAAGCCCGTTCGAGGGGGAACGTCGCCTTGAGATCGTGTCGCCGGTTCGATACAATCTGTCTCCACAACCTGGGACTCCAGGCGATTCACTTCACAAGCCAACCCCCGAGGGTAATTTCGCAACTCACGAGTCGAAGAACTCTATTGAGTCCTGCCCGACGCGCGCGAGCCCGACCCACGAGAGACCGGTGAAAGACGGAGATAAGCCTTGCACCGCGATCACTTTTTGCGTGGGGGCCAATAACCAGCCCTCTCGGCGACTCCGTTGCACTACCTGACTGACCATGGATCAAGACTCAAATCACGCCAGCCCCGATCGGGAACGTGAGGCCGAGGACGGCGCGCGCGGCCCGGCATCGAATGATCCGAGCATCCATCCCGCTGCAACGGGCGGGACAGCGTCATCCGGTGGGGGACCGGAAGACGATCCCAGCCCCAGCGCCGAGGCAGCACCGGTCGTCGTGGGCATCGGCGAACATATCCCCGCGCCCGACGAGGCTGCCCAGCCCACGTCGCTCGAACGCCTCAAGATGCTGCTGGTCGGCAAGCCCCGCGACCTGGCCGATCAGTCGGTCTTCAAACACGTCTCGCTGATTGCGTTCCTGGCTTGGGTGGGGCTGGGTGCCGACGGCCTTTCTTCGTCGTGCTATGGACCCGCCGAGGCCTTCGCCAACCTGCGCGGCCACTACTACTTGGCGGTGGTCCTCGCCTCGGCGATCATGGCCACAGTGTTCATCATTTCCGCCTGCTACAGCCACATCATCGAGGACTTTCCCAACGGCGGTGGATACCTTGTCGCGTCGAAGCTCCTGGGAAGGCGGATCGGCGTGGTGTCTGGCTGCGCGCTGCTGGTGGACTATGTGCTGACGATCACGGTTTCGATCGCGGCGGCGGGCGGCGCCATCTTCGGGCTGCTGGGCGAGCAGTGGGCGACGTGGCAGTTGCCGTCCGAATACATCGCGATTGCCGTCTTGATCGTTCTCAATCTGCGCGGCGTCAAGGAGTCGATTCAGGTCCTCTTGCCCATCTTTCTCTTGTTCCTTCTGACGCACATCGTGCTCATCGTGGGCACGATCGGGCTGCATCTGGCGGATACCGCCGGAGTTGCGTCCACGTTGTCGGTGCAGTTTCGAGCCGGGCTGAGCAATCCCGAACTGGGGCTGCTGGGGATGATCAGCATTCTCCTCTACGCTTACTCGTTGGGTGCGGGCACGTACACGGGAATCGAGGCGGTCTCTAACAGCATGACCGTGATGCGCGAGCCTCGCGTGGCCACGGCCAAACGCACGATGATCTACATGGCCGTCTCGTTGGCTTTCACCGCCGCGGGGCTCGTCGTCGCCTACCTTCTGCTGGGGATTATCCCGCACGAGGGCAAGACGATGAACCAAACGCTCACCGAACGGTTCATCCAAGAGACGCGTTTGGGGGCGAGTTGGCTGGGGACGCTCTTTCTTCTGTCCACGCTGCTTTCGGAAGGGGCCCTGCTGGTAGTCGCCGCTCAAGCCGGGTTCATCGGCGGCCCGCGGGTACTCGCCAATATGGCACAGGACTCGTGGCTCCCTCGCTGGTTCGGCAATCTCTCCGATCGGCTGGCCACGCACAACGGCGTCCTGCTGCTGGGCATCCTGGCCGTGGCGGCGCTGTGGTACACGCAGGGGAACATTTCCGTCCTCGTGATCATGTACTCGATCAACGTGTTCGTGACCTTCTCCCTGTCGATGATCGGCATGTGCCGTTTGTGGGTGTCGAGGCGCGGGCAGAGCCGCGTGTGGCTCCGGCGGCTCACGCTGTTCGCCATCGGCGCGGTGCTTTGCATTTCTATTCTTGCGGTGGCCGTGATCGAGAAGTTCCGCGAAGGGGGCTGGGTTACCATCGTCAGCACCGGCGTGTGCATCGGGCTCTGCTTTGCCATCCAGCGCTATTACACTCGTGTGGGCGTGAAGCTCCGCGCCTTGGATCAGACGCTCAAGCAGCTTGCCACGGATGGTGATCCCAACCGCGACGACGTCGATCCCTCGCTGCCAACGGCCGTGATCCTGGTCGGCGGTTACTCCGGCCTGGGCATCCACACGATGCTGAACGTGGTGCGGTTCATTCCCGATCACTTCCGCAACTTCGTCTTCGCTTCGGTGGGCGTGGTCGACTCGGGAAACTTCAAGGGCAGCGACGCGGTCGACGACCTCCGCGGGCACACCGAGGAGACGCTCCAACGCTACATCGATCTGGCCCGCCGCCTGGGAATGCCCGCCACGGCCTTCTCGACCGTCGGCACGGACGCCGTCGACGAATTGGAGCGGCTGTGCCTGGAGATCGCCCGCGTGTTCCCCAAGAGCACCGTGTTCGCCGGCCAACTGGTGTTCGAGAAGGACACTTGGGTCCACCGGTTGCTGCATAACCAAACCGCCTATGCCCTCCAGCGCCGCCTGCAATGGGCCGGACTACCGATGGTCATCTTGCCGACCCGCGTGAAGTAGGACGGCGCCGAGATTGCTTGAGTTACGCGGAGGAACGAAAAAAGCCCGGGGGCTACGTCCCCGGGCTATGGAGTCGACATGCGGTGCGGCGTTCCAGGCGCCGACCGGTCTAGTACTGCTTCGCGAAGAATTGTTTGCTCCCGGCGGGCTCGGGCTTGATCGTGGCCGAGCCTTCCTTCCAGTTGGCCGGGCAGACCTCGCCGTGCTCTTCGACGAACTGAAGGGCCTTTACCATGCGCAACGCCTCGTCGACGCTCCGGCCGAGTGGCAGGTCGTTTACCACCTGGTGACGCACCAGCCCTTGCTTGTCGATCAGGAAGAGCCCACGCAGGGCGATTCCGGCCGGCAACAGCACGTCGTATGCCTCGGCGATCTTCTTGTCGAGGTCGGCAACGATCGGATAGCGGATATCCCCCAGGCCGCCCTCCTTGCGAGGCGTGTTGCGCCACGCGAGGTGCGTGTAATGGCTGTCCACGCTGCAGCCGATCAATTGAACGCCCAGGGCCTCGAACTGCAATGCCGCTTCGGAGAATGCAATGATCTCCGTGGGGCACACAAACGTGAAGTCCAAGGGATAGAAGAACAGGATCACGTACTGGCCGCGGTAGTCCTTCAAAGAAATGTCCTTGAAGGAACCATCGGGCATCACGGCCTTGGCGGCGAAATTGGGGGCCTCCTTGGTAACCAGAACACTCATGGGGCACATCCTCCTCGTCTAGTGGGTGATACGGGATCCGAAGCGGTCAGCACGTCGGCCAATTCAAGGAATATTTATGCACCTGGTTGGGAATAGTCAACCGCACGAAATTCGCCCGCGTTTGCCTCCACGGAAATTGCCCGAAGACTGTGTCAATAGATCGCAAGAGGGGGTGTTGACACCTTGGGAAAAGTGAACCGGTCGTCCCCCCCGAAAAAATTCAAGGTCAAAATCCCGAGAATTGCTCTTTTCAAACCACCCCCCAGAATGCTACCCGCCGTTTCACGTTGGGGCCTCAACCCTCCTCCCGGCCCGGTTGCGACCCGAAGACGGGCTAAAGCCCGCCCACG
>CAZFKF010000740.1:0-3713 GCA_964518805.1 uncultured Planctomycetaceae bacterium
ACGCAGTCGGCCCTGTTCCGGGCCGACGCCGGCCCGGAAGACGCCGCCGGCGGTGGGAGCGTGCAGTTCCAAGTCCTCGTCGACGGCCGGGTCAAGGCCGAAAGCCCCGTGTTGCGGTCGCGCCAGGTCCATCACTTTCAGTTCGACGTGAAGGGCGCCAAACAGCTCACCCTCCGCGTCCTCAACGGCGGCGACGGCTACGCCTGCGACCATGCCGCCTGGGGCTTCGCCCGGCTCGTTGCCCCAGGCGCAACCGATCCGCTGCAATAGGGCACAGGAGCGCCAGGTGATTAAGACCCGTGGGCCGGGCTTGCGCTCGAGTGACGCCGCCACCTGAACTGTCCCATCGAGCGAAAACCGCCACGCGTGACAAGGTCCCCGAGAGTCTGATCGCCCGGCACGAGGCGTTTCTCGATCGTCTGTCGGCGGAACGGCCGTTGGTGGGGCAATGGCTCGGCGGCCATTTCCCGTCGGAGCAGTCTCCCACGGGGACTGCTCGGCGGCGCGAGAACTGGCCTTGCGCCGGTAGGACGGGGCGGAGGCCTATCCGCTGCGAGTCCGAGGCAGCCTCCTGCGCTGCGGGCCTTCATTCTCCAGCGGCTGCTTCCGGGCGTTGACCGGCAACGAGCACCTCGACGCCCTGCTCTTCGAACCGACGGCGGTCTTCTTCGGAAGTCCGGTCGGTGATCAGGACTTCGATCTTGCCAAGCTCGGCGAAACGCACGAACGACTCGCGGCCGATCTTGCTGCTGTCGCACAGGAAGACGACCTTCCTCGCGATCGCGATCATGGCCCGCTTGGTCTCCGCCTGATGGATGTCGGGCGTCGTGGCCCCGGACTCCACGCTCATGCTGTTGGTGGCCATGAACGCCTTGTCCGCGCGCAGGTCCTCAACCGCTCGCACTCCCACTGGCCCGGTCGTGCAATGGTACCCCTTGCGCAACGTGCCGCCCAGCAACACCACTGGCACTCCGGCCGCATCCTCCAGAGCGCGGGCAATCTCCAGGTCGTTGGTGACCACGGTCAATTCGCGATACGACTTGAGATGGTACGCCAATTCCAGCGTCGTGGTGCCGGTGTCCAGGACGATCGTGTCGCCTTCTTCCACGAGGTTCTTCGCTTCGGCCGCGATCGCCTGTTTGGCGGCCAGATTCTCCGTCCGCCGACGGCTCGATATCTGCTCGAAACCGGCCCTCGATTTCTCCAGGGCGCCGCCGTGCGTGCGTACCAGTAAGCCCTCCTGGTCCAGATCGCGAAGATCGCCGCGCACGGTGGCCGGCGACACCCGGAGGGTCTTGCACAACTCGTGGACGGTCACCTTCTTGCGCTGGCGGATCATCTCAAGGATCCGCACGCGACGCTCTTCGCTGAATAGGGCGATGTTGGACAATGCCTGTTCCCCTGCGAATCCTGAAAAGCTCGATGTAAGTGGTTTGAAACCAATTTGTTACATCTCGTCATTGTTGGCAACCCGCCACCCTTCAACAGAAAACGAGACGAAACGATTGAAAACGATTGCAATGTGATCCGAAACGATTATAATCCGATCACAAGTTTGGGAATACAGTCGAATGATTAGTTATGGCTGACACGTCTGATTTGGGGATATGCGTAATCGGCGCAGGAAGGGCTGGGATGATTCACGCCCGGAACTTCGCGTTTGGCCGCGTGAGAGCTGCCGCCCTAGTGGCCATTGCCGAGGCTTCGGAGCCGGCCCGCCGAGTGGCATGCCAGGAACTGCGCCTGGATCATGCCTATCCAGACTATCGGCACGCGATTTCCGATCCTCGCGTCGATGCCGTTGTGGTGGCCACGCCCAGTGAGCACCACCGAGAGGTTGTGGTGGCCGCGGCCCGCGCCGGCAAGCACGTCTTCTGCGAGAAGCCGATGGCCATGAACGCTGGCGAGTGCGACGAGATGCTCGCCGAGGTCCGTCGCGCGGGAGTGAAACTGCAAATCGGCTTCATGCGTCGATTTGACGCAGGGTTCGTGGCGGCCCGCGCGCGGATCGAGGCCGGCGACGTGGGACGCGTCGTGCTGGTCAGGTCGCTGACCTTCGGACCGTCGGTGCCCAAGCCTTGGATGTACGACCTCGACCAGAGCAACGGACCCCTGTCGGAAGTGAACAGCCACGACATCGACACGCTGCGGTGGTTCACGGGCAGCGAGTTCGAGGAAGTGTACGCCATCGCCGGGAACTATCGATCGCCCGACGCCCTCAAGGAGTATCCCGATTTCTACGACAACGTGGTGCTTACGGCGCGGATGCGGAACGGGATGCAGGGCTCGATCTGCGGGGCGCAGGGGGTGCGTTACGGCTACGACGCGCGGTGCGAGATTCTCGGCGAGAACGGCTTGATCGCGGTGGGGAGTCTGGCCGCGGCGCCGCTGACCGCTCACACGGTCGCAGGCAGCACGACGCCGATCGTGCGAAGCTGGACCGATTTGTTCTTGGATGCCTACCGCGCGGAGGACGAAGACTTCGTGCGCTGTATTCGGGAGGACTGCCCGCCGCGCGCCGGCGGCGACGACGGCAAGGCTGCGGTCGAAGTCGTAAATGCCGGGAACCGGTCGATTCGCGAACGCCGGCCGATCCGCCTTGGCGAGCCGGGGGGGGCCGCAGCATGAACACCAAGGGCTCGATGCTGGCCGCCACATATCAGCAAGGAGGCGCCTTCGCCGTCCGCAACGTCGCGGTGCCGGAAACCGGCCGGGACAGCGTTCTGCTGCGCGTGCGGGCCGCCTCGATCTGCGGCACGGACGTGAAGATCATCCGCTTCGGCCACCGCAAGCTGGCCGACGGGCAGTGCATCGTGCTGGGCCACGAATTCGTCGGCACCATCGAGCGCGTGGGGGAGGGCGTGAGCGGATATCGCGTCGGACAGCGGGTGGGCATCGTCCCGAACGCCGGCTGCGGCCAGTGCGAGGCCTGTATCCGAGGCCAGGCCAATTACTGCCCCCACTACACCGCTTTCGGAATCGACCGCGACGGCGGCCACGCGCCGTTTGTCGAGATCCCCGGCCGTTTCGTGGCCCACGGGAACGTCGTGCCGCTTCCCTCAGGCGTCACCGACCGCGACGCGGCCCTTCTGGAACCGTTTTCCTGCGTGGTGAACGGCATCCGGGCCGCGCGGATCGAACTGGGCGACGTCGTGGCCATCTTCGGGGCCGGACCGATCGGACTGATGCACCTCATGCTGGCGCGGATCTCCGGGGCCGCCCGCTTGATCGTCATCGATCCCCTGGATGACCGCCTTCGCCTGGCCGCGGAACTGGGGTGCGACGTGGCGGTCAATCCCAAGCAGCAAGACCTGCGAGAGCGGATTCAGCACGAGACCGACGGGCGGGGCGCGGACGCGATCATCACGGCCTGCCCCGTGCCCGAGGTCCAGTCGCAGGCCGTGAGCCTGTTGGCGCCCTACGGCCGTTTGTGCCTCTTCGGCGCGTTGCCGCGGGGCGGCGCCAGCGTGCCACTGGACACGAACGCCGTCCATTACGGCAATTACCTCGTCACGGGTACGACGGGCGGATCGGCACGCGATTACCGGACCGCACTGCGCCTGATCGCCGGCAAGCGGGTGGATCTCGGGGCTGTGGTCTCGAACGTCTTTTCGCTCGAGGAACTGGACAAGGCATTTTGCACGGCAATGAACGGGGCGACCGGCAAGGTCGTCCTTCTGGCGGACTGA
This sequence comes from uncultured Planctomycetaceae bacterium, assembly GCA_964518805.1. Lineage (GTDB taxonomy): Bacteria > Planctomycetota > Planctomycetia > Pirellulales > Thermoguttaceae > CALFBP01. The sequence goes on from CAZFKF010000740.1 coordinate 3,690, forward strand.
CCATGAAACCAACGTATCTCCTCG
>CAZFKF010000741.1:0-3707 GCA_964518805.1 uncultured Planctomycetaceae bacterium
ATTGTCGGCGTCCACTTGCGGTTCGCCCAGCCGGTGCTGAGTGAACCGGTGGTGGGCCTGTTCGAGGGTGGCGTCGACTGGGTCTTCGCCACCGACGGCGGGCGGCGTCTCAGCGTGGTCGTCTCCGATGCGCGCGACTGGGCTGGTCTGTCCTCGGCGGCGACCGCGGAGCGGGCCGTGGCGGCGCTGCGGCGCATCTGGCCGGACCTGCCCGACCCGCTGCTGACCGCGGCCTGCCGCGAGGCTCGGGCCACGTTCGTGCCCGGTCCGGGCGTGGACCACTGCCGGCCCGGTCCGGAGACGGCCGTGGGCGGTGTGGTACTGGCCGGCGAATGGACCGCCACCGGCTGGCCGAGCACCATGGAAGGCGCGGTGCGCAGCGGCTATCTTGCCGTGGAGGCGCTGTTGCGGTCGTCCGGCAAGAAAGCAACGCGGATCGCCGTTGCGGATCTGCCGCCCGCTTGGCTGGCCCGCTGGCTCTTCGGGAGCCAGCCGCGAAGCAGGCAGGCACTCTCGCGGACACTCTCGTAGGCTGTGTTTTAGCATAGCATCCGAGCCGATGGAGTTATGCTGAAGCATAACCTACCGGTCTTGACCTTCCCCGTCAGCCATAGGCTCCCATTCCGAAGAATAATTGTCTCTTCAAGAACCGGTAGAGCCAATAGTCCTCGGGCACTTCTTCGCCGGGCAGGTGATGGCTGGATCGCGGCGTGGAAGCGGCCAGTTCGGCGATCGCGTCGCGCCCGCTGAAATCCGCGGCCTTTGCCTGGCGGAGGAATTCGACCAGTTCCGCGGGCCGTTCGAGGATTACGCAGCCCCGGGTGTGCCGTGAGGCGAACTCCTGGAATCCGCGCAGGAAGGCGCTTCCGTCGATAGTCCGGAACAGATCGCCGCCGTGGTCGCGGATCGTCTCGCAGGCGAAGGACAGCGGCGGGCAGGGCTCGATGCTGCCGCCGGGCCCGATGTGAAATCCCAATCCCAGTGCCGCCGGACAAAGGGCCCGACCGGCCGCGTCCCAATACGTGTCGATAATCACGATCGGGTGCTTTCGCCGCAGTTCGAGGAGCCGCTTGCGGAGCCGCAGCATGCGATCGCGATCGACGCAGAATCGCGGCGAAGGGTCCTTGCCCACCGGCCGGTACACGTAGTACCACAGGTACATCGCTCCCCGGTCGATCAAGGTCTGGACATAAGCGTCGCCGAGCACCTCGTCGAGATTGTCGCCGGTGACCGTCGTGGCCACGCCGAAGAGGATCTTCCGCTCGCGCAGCCGATCGAGCCCTTCCATCGCCGAACGAAAGACGCCCTCTCCGCGCCGCTCGTCGTTGCGGGCTTCCATTCCGTCGAGGCTTACCAGCGGCGTGACGTTGCCCGCCTGGGCAATTCGGGCGACGTTCTCGGGGCTGAAGAACATGCCGTTGGTGATGACCTGGAAGTAGCAATCGGCGTGGCGTCGCGGAATCTCCCACCACGGTGCATAGAGCATCGGCTCTCCGCCCAGAAGAGTGAAGAAACGGCTCCCCTGCCGTTTCGACGAAGCGATGATCGCGTCGACCTCGGAGGGCGAAAGCGTGCGGGGCTTACCGTGGCTGGAGATCCAACATCCGTGGCAGGCGAGGTTACAGGCGTCGGTCAGTGCCAGAAACAAGAACGGCGGGAACAACTCCCCGCGTTCCAGGCGGCGACGATACGCCTTCACGGCCCGCATCCCCTGATAGGCCCAAAGGTATCCGGCCTTCCACAACAGTCGTGGCGAAACCCGGGTGGCAAGTCGAAGGGTTAGGCGAAGCAGCATGGGCGAGGGCGGGCGACAGGTTTCAGTGCGTGTCCGTCTTCAGTGTAGGCGGTGCCTGTCGTTTTGTCGAGTTTGGCGGTGAGGCGAGCGTTTGGCGGTCAGGCTGCGGGCTGCATGGTGCTTCCAGCAGCGCCACGGCCGCCTGCGGCTCTTGTCCTGCGAGGATCGCTCCCGGTAGACTGGATTCACGCCTGCATGTCATCCCATCGGGTAGGTGTCGCGCAAGCGTGGGAAACCCCGTTCGCCTTCTGAGATGTTCGATCCCAACCGATTGCACCGCGCTTATCTGACGGCCCGCAACGCCCTGCTGGCCGAGCGTCTGCCGCAAGGGCACTGGGTGGGCGAACTGTCGTCGTCGGCGCTCTCGACGGCCACGGCCGTCAGTGCGCTGGCCGTGGTGCTTCAGCGCGCCGATCTGGCGCCGGACCGCCGCCAGGCCATCCGCGAACGAATCGACGGCGGCGTGCGGTGGTTGGCTTCGCATCCCAGCGCCGATGGCGGCTGGGGCGACACGGACAAGAGCCTCTCGAACATCTCCACCTCGATGCTGGTTCTGGCGGCGATGCGCCTCGCTGGCGTTGAAGCGTCCCATCGCGGGTTGGTCGAGGGCGGCACTCGCTACGTTGAACGTTGCGGAGGCGTCGAGGGCATCCGCCGTCGCTACGGCAAGGACAAGACGTTTTCCGTGCCGATCCTAACCAATGCCGCCCTGGCCGGACTCGTCGACTGGCGCGACGTGGCGCCGCTTCCCTTTGAAATGGCCTGTATGCCTCAGGCCGTCTGGGGAATGCTGCGCATGCCGGTGGTGAGCTACGCGATTCCCGCGCTGGTGGCCATTGGCCAGGCCAGGTTCTATCACCGGCCTCCTCGCAACCCGCTGGTGCGCTGGCTCCGCCGGTTGGCCGTTCCCAGGACGCTCGCCATTCTTGAACGCATGCAGCCCGCCAGCGGCGGTTTTCTGGAGGCTACGCCGTTGACCGCGTTTGTCGTCATGAGTCTGGCGGCCAGCGGGGGCTCCGCGCATCCGGTGACACGACGCGGCGTCGACTTTCTGGTCGGGTCGGTGCGTGGCGACGGGTCGTGGCCCATCGACACGAACCTGGCGACTTGGTCCACGACGCTGGCGACCTGTGCGCTGGCGGCCTCGGGGGAAGACGTGTCCGGGCTGGTTTCGCTCGACTGGCTGATGGCGTGCCAACATCGCACGCAACACCCGATGACCGGAACGGCCGGAGGCGGCTGGGGATGGACCGATCTCAGCGGCGCCGTGCCGGATGTCGACGACACGTCCGGCGCCCTGCTCGCCTTGGCGGCCTTGAGAAAGAACGCGCCCTCCGATCGTTCCCGGAAGATCGACGCCGCAGCCGTCGCGGGCCTTCGCTGGTTGCTGGCCCTACAGAACGCCGACGGCGGCTGGCCCACGTTCTGTCGCGGCTGGGGAACCATGCCTTTCGACCGCAGCGGCGAAGACCTCACCGCGCACGCGGTACGCGCCCTGCATGCGTGGACGCACGATTTGGTGCAACACGGTCTGGGGAATCGTGCCCGCCGCGCGATCGGCCGCGGGCTGCAATATCTTGAACGAAGGCAGAGGCAGGACGGCAGTTGGGTGCCGCTTTGGTTCGGAAACCAGCATTCTCCGGGCGAAGAGAATCCGGTCTACGGCACGGCCCGCGTGTTGTTGGCCTACCGCGACCTCGGGCAAATCCGTTCAGCCCCTGCGCAACGAGGAATGGAATGGCTGGCCGCCCAAGCCGGCCCGGACGGCGGGTGGGGAAGCCCAAGAGACCGATCCGGCTGCGCTATCGGCGGGGCAAGGGGGGAGGAGACCGCCGTCGCTGTGGGGGCCTTTCTGGGAGGCCCTGGCGGCGTGCCGATCCCGGCCCTTGTGGGGGGGATCGAGTGGCTGCCC
>CAZFKF010000742.1:0-3705 GCA_964518805.1 uncultured Planctomycetaceae bacterium
CGACGAAGGAATCGGTGGCCTCCCCCATTCCGGTGGACGGTTGCAGTTTGGCTGGTGGCTCGACCCGATGCAGAACACGGGCATCGAGGCCAGTTTCCTCGGGCTGGGAAGCCGAACCACGCGATATCGCGCGGCGAGCACGGATTCGCCGGTCCTGGCGCGGCCCTATTTCGATCTTCAGGCTGACGCCGAAGCCGCGATGCTCGTCTCGTATCCGGGTCTTCTCAGCGGCTCGATCGCCGCCGACGCCTCCACCGAGATGCAGTCCATCGAGGTGCTGTGGCGCAACTGCTTGATTGGGCGGCCTGATCGCCACGTGGACGCCCTCATCGGATATCGCTTCGCCCGGCTCAACGAGGGCCTGCGCATCGACCAGACATCGTCATGGCTGGTGCCGCAAGGACTGATCGTCGCCAACACCACGAAGAGCCTCTTCGATCAGTTCGACACCACGAATCAGTTTCACGGCGTCGAGCTGGGCTTCGCTTGCGAGGATCGGTTCGATCGATGGACCTTCGACCTTCTTCTGAAGTTGGGGTTGGGCAACACCTCGTCCAAAGTGACGATCGACGGGCAGACGCAAACCACCGTGCCCGGCGCAGGCACCGCGACGTTCACCGGCGGACTTCTCGCCCAGACGACGAACATCGGCAGCTACACCAAGAATCAGTTCGCCGTGATTCCCGAACTGGAATTGACGCTCGGCTACGATCTGACGCCGCGTCTGCGGGCCACGATGGGCTACAACTTCCTGTACTGGAGTCGCGTCGCGCGTCCCGGCGATCAGATCGACCGGGATGCGTCGCAGTTGCCGCCCGAGGCCGTTACCGGAGCACAGCGGCCCGCCTTCCAATTCTCAGGGAGCGACTTCTGGGCCCAGGGGCTGCGGTTCGGACTCGATTTTCACTTCTGAGAATTGGGGAGTCAGGGGCTAGAGCCAGGAATCCGTGCTTGCCAAGGCAGAATCGGTCAACTCGGAGTCGGTGATGATGCGGCGCACAGCGGTCGTCCAATTGGTCGAGCCCACGGGCAGGGCGGTGGTGGTGAACAACCGGTTGTAGACATACTCGGGCCGCAGACCCAATTCGCGGAAGTTCTGGTTCGTCAGGCTCTGGCCGCTGGCGAGGGTCACCGAGATCGTGTTCGTGCCGCCGTCCAACAGGGCGGCAGGCTGCTGCTCCTGAATCTGATACGTGCCTGCGGGCAGGCCCTGGAATTGGTACTGGCCGGTGTCGTCGGTGTATGTCTCGCGCTGTTGCGTATTGTCGATCCCCGTGAGCACGATCTTAACCCGCGGGATGCCCTCATAGGAATCCGGCTGAGTGTTGCTGTTCGTATCGGCATAGACGATCCCGGATACGGAAGCGGTGTCTCCTGCGCCGACGATGGTGATCTTGCCGTCGGTGGCGTCCGGGCCGGGCACGGGCATGGGATCGGGCACGATGGCGCCTTCGTTGAGTTGCACTTCGGCCAGGTCGATCGTGGTGGAATCGCCCACCGGCGCAGTGCTCTTGATCGTGAACTGAACGTTCAGCAGGCTCCCCCCACCGCTCCCCAAGGCCTCGGCCGTGGCCACCGAAGCGACGATCGTACCGGCCACGTCGTCGACGTTGGCGACCACTTGGGTCTCGGCGGGCCAGACCGATCCGGCCTCGACGCTGCTGGAGTCGGCATCCAGGAGGGTCGTGTCGTAGTTGATGTGGATCTCCGCGGCTCGGACACCCACCGAATTGTCGATGTCCACGGGGGTGGCGACTTGCTGCGAGGGCTGGCCCGTCAGGTTGTCCGGAACGTGAACGTATACGGTCGCGGCCGTCGCATCGGTCGACGACCCCTGATTGGACAACGCGCTGACGGACGGCGAGGGTTGGGAAATGCTCGGACTTGTCCCCAGATTGCCGGACGTAGATTGCTGCGCGGCCTGGGGCTCGCTGGCGGTGGCGAGCGTCAAACTCGGTGAACTTGCCGTAGCCGTGGTCTGGTGGACCGCAGCGCGGCTCGCCGTGGTGGCCGCGGCAGCGACCGACGCCGACGTCACCTGGCTCTGCACGCTGCTGCTCCCGGCGGACGTGATGATGTTCCGGACGACACTGTTCCAGTTCGTCGAACCCACGGGCAAGGCGGTGGTGGTGAACAACCGGTTGTAGACATACTCGGGCCGCAGACCCAATTCGCGGAAGTTCTGGTTCGTCAGGCTCTGCCCGGCGGCCAGGGTTACCGAGATCGAATTCGTTCCTCCGTCCAACAGCGCGGCCGGTTGCTGTTCCTGGATTTGGTACGCGCCCGCGGCCAGACCCTGGAACTGGTACTGTCCGTTGTCGTCGGTGTACGTTTCCCGTTGCTGACCGTCGCCCGGTCCCACCAGCACGATGCGCACGCGAGGGACACCTTCGAAAGAATCGGGCTGATGGTTACCGTTTGTGTCGGCGTACACCACCCCCGAGATGGAGGCCGTGTTCTCGGGGTTGACGATGGTGATCAGGCCATCGGTGCTGTCCGGTCCCGGCACGGGCTCGGGACTGGGCACGATAGCGCCTTCGTTGAGTCTTACCTGGGCCAGATCGATTGCGGTGGAGTCGCCGACGGTCGCGGTGCCCTTGACCGTGAACTCCACGTTCAGCAGACTCCCGCCCCCGCTACCCAACGCCTCGGGCGCGAAGACCCAGGCGATGATCGTGCCGCTCGTGTCGTCGACGTTGGCCACCACCTGGGCCGAATCGGTCCAAACGGAGCCGGCTTGGACGCTACTGACGTCGGCGTCGAGGAGAGTCGTGTCGTAGTTGATGCGAATCTCTGCCGCTCGAACACCCGCGGCGTTGTCGATGTCCACCGGGGTGGCAACTTGTTGCGACGGCTGGCCCGTCAAGTTGTCCGGAACGTGAACGTACACGTTGCTCAACGCCTGAACTCCGGCGGCGGCACTCAGGACGCGCCGTGCTTCCAGCATCTCGAAACCGAGCCTACGCCGTTTGGTCGACATAGATATCACCAGAGGAATGGCGCTCTAGGAGGCGAGAGAAGAGAAAGGGCCGCCTTGCCGAAGTGGGAGGACTCGAGGGTGGGGCGTTTGATACACGATTTGTGAGGCTTCTCCAAGGTCAATTCCACTTCGCCCGCGATGTGGAGCTGGGGCCCGAGCATCCAAGCTGTCAACTCGCTCCATCATCGCCCCCCCACTGAGTGATGCTTCCGTTGTCGTTTTGCCGAATGGACCTTTCCCGCGGTGTCGATCCTGCGGATTCTATCCATTATTCATCGCCGGCATCGCACAGGACCTTGAGGAATCGGGCGATCTGTGATCGTTCGCGTGACATTCAGGGTGCGCATCCGTCCGTAATTGATATAGGACCGTCGTGGAGGTTACGTCTGGAGAACAACGGGACTCTGGCGCGAACAGGCTCGGCAGAAGGCGCAGAGAAATGAGGCTAAAGAAGCAAACGATCCTAAAGAGGGGTTTGGGGGCAGAGAATCCGAATGTTCGGGCAATTCGGTTTGAATCGCGGCCTTCCGAGACAATTCCCCTCAAGAAAGTGCTTGCAGAGGCGACGCCGGGGTAGCTAGTCTGAAAGAACTCTCGGAACCGCCTAGTGGTCTGTCCAAATTGAGTTTACGGGTGCCACGGTTGGCTTGTCCAACCGTGCTTCCAGCACTGCTGGGCAAGCCAGCAGTGGCACCCAACTGGTAAATTCGAAAAGGACGGACCAC
>CAZFKF010000743.1:0-3703 GCA_964518805.1 uncultured Planctomycetaceae bacterium
CAAAAACGGCAACCATTACTTGCGGCTGGAAGCTAGTCCTTTCACCCGCCCACCCTGGGCTTTTTTCAACCACCCGCCAGAATGCTAACCGCGTTCGTAGTGCGGGCTTTGGCCCGCCTGCCGGCTGGGTTGCGACTCAAAAATGGGCTGAAGCCCGCACTACGGCCGGCAGCCGGTTTGGCAATATGACGGGCCGTCGCTCTTCTTTCGCAAGGGGCGCTCGCTCCAGGGCTCGCGGACTTGCGGCGACGTGCTTCGGAGGCCACGGAGAGCCCACCTCGCGGCGGCTCTCGATCGCGCGAAGTGGCACCGGTGCATCCCACAAGGTATGATCCTGGGTGCGAGCCAGGATCAGCTTTTCAGGATGGGGCTTCCGAGGCGATCGACGCCTCCAAGGTCCCTGCAATCAGTTCGGAGAACGGCCTCGATGACGCCCCCTGTCGCCCCCTCTGCCGACACCCAAACGCCAGCCCACCAGCCCTACGTTCCCGGCCAGGTGAGCGTGAAGGAGTTCACGTGGCCGGCCCTCGTCGTTGGGGCTTTGCTGGGGATCGTCTTCGGGGCCTCGTCGCTCTACCTGGTGCTGAAGGTCGGCATGACCGTCTCGGCCTCGATTCCCGTGGCTGTGTTGTCGATCACGCTGTTTCGCGGCTTCTCGCGGGCCTTCGGCGTACGCCGGGCAACCATCCTTGAGAACAACATCGTGCAGACGACTGGCTCGGCGGGCGAATCGATCGCCTTCGGCGTCGGCGTCACCATGCCGGCCGTGATGCTCTTGGGGTTCGAGATGGAATTCACCCGGGTGATGGTCGTCTCGGTGCTGGGCGGGGTGCTGGGCATTCTGATGATGATCCCGCTGCGCCGGGCGTTCATCGTCAAGCAGCACGGCACGCTCAAGTACCCCGAGGGCACCGCCTGCGCCGACGTGCTGATCGTCGGCGAGCAAGGGGGCACGACCGCCAAGACGGTGTTCACCGGGTTTGGGATCGCGTTTGTCTATCAGATCCTCATGCAGGGCTTGAAGCTCTGGAAGGAGTATCCCAGCCGGGCTCTGGAGTGGTTCAAGGGCGCGGAACTGTCGCTGGAGGCGAATCCCATGCTCTTGGGTGTGGGATACATTATCGGCACGCGAGTGGCCTGCATCATGCTCGGCGGGGCCGTGCTCTCCTATCTGGTCTTCGCCCCGGCGATCCGGCTCTTTGGCGATGGACTCGCGGCGCCGCTCTATCCCGGAGTCAAACTCATCCGCGACATGAACGCCGACGACATTCGCCGCGCCTATCTCCTCTACATCGGCGCCGGCGCCGTGGCCACGGGCGGAATCATCAGTCTCTGCCGCGCCATTCCTCTGATCCTCAGTTCGCTGGCCGCCGGACTGCGCGACCTGCGCGGGTCGGCCTCGACAAGCGGTGAATGCCGGCGCACCGACCGCGACCTGCCGCTGAGTCTCGTGGGCGTCGGAGCCCTGGTGCTCATGGGGGTCATTTGGGTTGCGTTGCCGGTCGGGTCGCCCTGGAGTTGGGTCAGTCTGCTGGGCGCGATCCTGGTCGTGCTCTTCGGATTCCTGTTCGTCACCGTATCGTCACGGCTGACCGGCGAGATCGGCTCGTCCTCCAACCCGATTTCCGGAATGACCGTCGCCACGTTGCTGCTGACGTGCCTGGTGTTCCTGGTCCTGGGCTGGACCAACGCCGAGCATCGGCTGATCGCCATTACCGTGGCCGCGGTGGTCTGCGTGGCCTCCTCCAACGGCGGCACCACGTCGCAGGACCTCAAGACCGGCTTTCTGGTGGGCGCAACGCCAAGACACCAGCAATGGGCGATCATCGTCGGCGCGGTCTCCTCCGCCTTGGTCATCGGCGGCATCCTGATGCTCTTGAACGATGTGAGCACGGTCTACAGCCAAAAAGACCTGCCGCAACCGGTCAGCCGGCCCGACGTTTCGCGGCTTACGCTCCGCGAGAAGGCGCCCGGCGACGCGGCCGAGTACTACGTCTGGCGTCTCGACCAGGGCGAGGCCGAGGCCCAGAAGATCCCGGCCGGCAAGTACCTCGTGGATGCGGAGGGGCAGATCCGCTACTTCGTCGACCCGGGAATCACCGGCCGGCTCAAGCATCGCGACGACGGCACGGAGGTGCGCAAGTACGGGGCCCCGCAGACGGAACTGATGGCCATGATTACCCAAGGCATCCTCACGCGCAAGCTGCCCTGGACGCTCGTGCTCCTGGGTGTCCTCGTGGCCGTAGTGCTCGAACTGTCCGGCGTTCCCTCGCTGCCGTTTGCCGTGGGAGTGTACCTGCCGTTTTCGACGTCGGCGCCGGTGTTTGTCGGCGGCGTGTTGCGGTGGATCGTCGATCGCCTGCAAAAAGCCCCGGCAGGCCAAGAAAGCGAGGCCGCCGCCGAAATGGCCCCCGGGGTGTTGCTCTCGACCGGCTACATCGCCGGCGGGGCGATCGGCGGCGTATTGATCGCCTTTCTGTATTTGCCCTACGTCGACTGGATTCCCAAGGCGATGGGCAGCGTGGGCGAATCGCTGGGCACGTCCGAAATGGACCTGCCCGCCCTTGCCGTCTTCGCCGCCTTGTCGCTCATGCTCGTGGCCGTGGGCCTGGGGTGGATCCTCAAATCGCCCCCTGCCAGCAAATCGTAGCTTGCGTTCACAGCACAACGACGCCGGAGGTCATCGAGCCACTCTGGACGACGGACGCGGCAACGGGTAGGATTGAGCAAGGTTGGTGTTGAGGCGTTGCCTATGAGCCATTCTGTCGCGGGAGCAGACATCGATACGCTTGCCGGCCTCGTGGACCGGCTCGGTGGGATTCCGCTGGATCGCATTCGCTACAGGCCCTTTCCAGGCACGGCCACCGAGCAGGATGTAATCCGCGTTGAAGAGCAGGAGAATCGGCTGTGCGAGTTGGTCGAGGGGGTCCTCGTGGAGAAACCGATGGGACTTCGCGAATCGCTTCTGGCACTCGCGCTGGCCGATCGCCTGCGCGAGTTCGTCATGCCTCGCAATCTCGGATTGGTCAGCGGCGAAGGGGGCATGATGCGATGGTTCGCCGGCCTGGTGCGGATTCCCGACGTTGCCTTCATTTCCTGGGCCCGCTTGCCGGACGGAAGGGTTCCCGAGGAGCCGATTCCGGAACTCGCGCCGGACCTGGCCGTCGAGATTCTCAGCCGAACCAACACGCCGGGCGAGATGCGGCGCAAACGCGAAGAGTACTTCCGGGCAGGCGTCTCCCTGGTTTGGATAATCGCCCCCGAGCAACGCCGCGCCACGGTCTTCACCTCGCCGACGGATTTCGCCGACTACGGTGAAGATGGCGTACTGCAGGGCCGAAATATTCTGCCGGGCCTCTCGATTTCGCTAGCAGACCTGTTCGCGGAGCTGGACCGACGCGGAAACGGTTGAATTCCCCGAACTTGATCGATCGCGGTAAGGCAGCGAAAACGTCCATGAAGAACCGCACCTTACGTGTGGGGCGAATCCTCGGAACAGACAAGACACTTCCGTCGATGACCGGCTGAGACCCTTGGCGTTCACCGAAGAAAGGCTTCCATCACCATGAAGAAGCAATGGCCGTGGCTTGTTGCATTGATCGCGTCGTCCTTGTTCGCTCGCCCCATCCGGGCCGACGAAGGGATGTGGCTGTTCAACAACCCGCCCACGAAGACTCTCAAAGAGAAATACGGCTTCGAGCCC
>CAZFKF010000744.1:0-3701 GCA_964518805.1 uncultured Planctomycetaceae bacterium
CCTTCACCGCGACCGGTCGCTCCAGAGTGAGGTGGGTGGCGCGGTACACCACCTCCCTGCCCCCTTCCCCCACCCTCGCCAACAGCTCGATGCCGACAATATGAGGAAGGTTCACGCTACTTTCCAAACAAACACGCAACACCCTCCCCCCCCGGAATGAGAGGTTGACGCGACACAAGGGGAGTTACCGAAAATTTGGCAATTATTCCATAGAATAGCTAAAGCGTGAGGATGAACATATACCCCATGATAGGGGTCTACAGCACAACTTCAGCCGCAGGTGCGTTCACCAACGGAAGCGGAAGACCTGTGAGAGGCTTCGCGTCAGCCTTGAGGCGAGCGATTGCGGGGCAACGACGATTCTCGCCTGCCCCCGAGAGCCCGTGAGAAGGCCGGCGGGGCATTCGGACAGGGCCATTCGCGCCTGGTACGACGTACTGGCCGGACGCACCGTGCCGGCGTGATCGCGGCGAACCGCGAGGTCGCTTTGGGCTGCTGCTAGTTCGCGAGGCGCTATCTTGAGATCGATCTTCGCGACGCCGACGATCGTCCCTTCGCAAACGCGGCCGGGAAGGGCGTCCAACCGAATCCGCGCGCGTTGCCCGACGCGGACGAATTCCATATCCGCCTGATCGACGACCGCGGTGGCCTCCAGGCGCGTCGGATCGCCGATCAGGCAAAGCAGCGTACCGCTTTCTACGGTGGCACCGCGATTCTTGGTCTCCAAGAGCCCGCCGCGCCAAGGGCCCAGCGCGCCCCGTTGGTATGGCACTTCGTCCACCCGGGGCGCCGCAATGACGGTCCCCGCTGCCGGGGCGCGGATCACCAAGCGACCCTGGTCAAGCTGTCGCTCGTGCCAGCGCGCGGTGACGTCCGCCAGGGATTCTTCGGCCGATGGGATCTGCGTCGCCACGCTTGGATCCGTCAACAGTCGTAGACGAAGTCCCTCCAGACGCTGTCGCTGCTGTTCTTGCAGTCCCGCCAGGTCGGCCACCTCACGGTCGATCTCGGGGTTGGAGAGTTGCGCCAGAACCTGGTCCTTGGCAACCTGCGAGCCCACTGCAACGGCCTCGACGAGCCTTCCGGGGACCACCGCATACACGTAACGTGCGTCTTGTGGCTCCGCGACCAACGGCGCGCTTACGCGGCGGGGGAGGGGGACGAGCAGTCCTGTTGCCACGAGCAGGAGGCACGCAAGGATGGCGACAGCGGCGCGCCCAGGCCTCACGCGCCGGTCAGTTGCAGGACGAAATAGCCAATGCCCCAGCCGCACGATCGGCATCCCCGCCAGGCCGGCCACTGCCGCCACAGCAACGCCCGTGGCAAGGACTTCCAGTCCGTAGGGCTTCAAAATCCTATGAAGCATCCAAAGGACCGCCACCACGACACACCATCGGTAGGCCAACGAGGCGACGCCATAGATGCCAACAAACCAAGTCAGTCGTTGCGGGAGATACCGCTCCGAAGGAGTATCGAGGCCAAGGAGGAACCGCCCCACGCCGCGGCTCACGACGGCCCTCGCGTGTTGGCTCAGGTTGGGCAAATCGAGCCAATCGGCCAACACGAAATACCCGTCGTAGCGCAACAACGGATTTCCGTTGAGGAAGAGTGTGTTCACCGAACAGAGGATCACGGTATTCAGCAGGAGCGTATTGAGAAGGCCCGGCTCGCTGCCCCACCACAGCAGAAGGCATACGCTGGCCAGGACGATTTCGGTAAGAATGCCGGCGGCCGATATGGCGATGCGGTGCCACTTGTCGGGCAGACGCCAGGCGTCGGAAACGTCGCAGTACAGGCACGGCGTGCCGATCAGCAACAGCAAGCCGATTTCGTGACATTCGCCGCCGAAGTGTTTGCACGTCAGCGCGTGCCCCACTTCGTGAAGGCCCTTGGCCAGGGCCAAGGCCACGGCAAGCCCCGCCAGCCGGCCCGGCGTCCACGAGGCGGCGGACTGGCTCAACCTCGCCAACAAATCGTCGAATTCGACGGCCGCCAAGACCATGGCCCACACGACCAGAGCCAGGCACACCAGAAGGAACCACGGTGAGAAGATCCAAGCCACACGCGGGTACAGCCAACGCAAGGCAGGCTCGGGATCGATGCCGCGCAAACGGATGGAGAGTGCGTTGCTTAGGGCTGCGACCAGCGCCATGCGCCGCCGTTGCCAGCGCCGCTGGAGCAGTGCCTCGGCCTGACCGGGCGAATCTCCCACCAACAGTCCAGACTGATACAACTGCCCGACGAACCCGTGGAGTTGTTCGAGCGTGATGTGAAGCGGCGCGAAAGTACCCTCGAAACCGCGTTGCAGGTCCCGAAGACTACGCTGGCCATCGAGCATCGTGAGGATCGCGTGTTCCTCTTCTCCGAGGTGGAAGTAGCTCAGGCGCAAAGGGTCCTTGACCAGCCAGCGACCCTCGCTCCCGCCATGCTGCGGGACGATCACCAGATCCGGCCGCATGCGCAGCGGAAGAGGCCGGGCCGCAGCAGAAGTCGTCCGGTTGGCGATGGACGCCGGAGAAGACGAGACGCGGAGCCGGCGAGCGCCGAAGGCCGACCTCCCGGCTTCCCCAGCCCCTCCTTCCGTCGATCCCCTCCCCGCCTCCCGATTCTCCATCTTCATCCCCTCGCCGCGCGACGGCCTACGGCTTGCTTTCAATCGTCATCCGGGCCTTCATTCCCGGACGCAGCCGCAGTCCGCGGTTCTCCACTTCGGCCCAAATTCGCACTTGAGCATTCACGGGATCGATCTCCGGGTCGACGAAGACAACCGTGCCCGGGAATTCGGCGCCCGGCGCATCGAGCAGATCGACCACCAACCGCACGGGCCGTCCCTGAAGGTCTTGACTCCATTGGTCGGCTTTCAGGAACCCCTCGGCGCGGACGCGGTCCAAACGGAGGATTCGCGCGACGGTCTCACCGGGTTTGACCCATTCGCCACGATGCCGGGCCACGTGCACCACTTGGCCGGCCAGAGGCGACACGATCTTGTGCTCCCGGACTTTCTCCTGCGCGGACTGGTATTCGTTCTCCTTGACCTGTTGGGTGAGGCCCGCGATTCGCAACTCGTGCTCGGCCTGCTCGGCTTCCAGGCGCCCCTTTTCCACGACAAGTCGCAAGCGGTCGATTTCCGATTCCGAGACGCTCTTGCGATAGCGCTCGTTCGAGTCCGTGGACCGGCGCAACTCGGCCGCCGCCACCTCGACCGACTTCTTCGCGAACCGCACGTTGATCGTATTGGCAGCGTTCGTCTTGGCGATCTCCATCTCGAGCTTGGCGCGCTGCTCCGCGATGCGGGCCTCGGTGTCGTCGATTTCGGCAATCGCGGCCCCCTCCTCGACCATCTGGCCTTCGACCACGCGAACGGCAGCCAACACGCCTGCCTGGCGTGCCGGCACGTCGCGCTGCTCGATGAGGCGCAAGAGCATCGACGGGACCTCCATTCGCCCGGACGGCCCCTGCGGTCCGGTGACGGTCGCCATCGCCACCAGCGCGATCCAGCAACTCGAAACGGCCATAGTCGTCTCTCCCCCCAATCCGCACGGGTCTTCCCTCACCCCCGTGGCTGCGAGGCCACAACGAGCAAGATGCTGCGAGTTCCGCCATCAGACTCTCAAGCAAACGCCTGGTGGTCTATCCATTTCGACTTTACCAGTTGGGTGCCACTGCTGGCTTGTCCCAATCCTGTTCGGCACAAGAGTTGA